>CAMARC010000001.1 GCA_945860405.1 Candidatus Kuenenia stuttgartensis
ATCAACTGGCTGCTCCTCCTCCCCCGGATCGCCCTCTCGGCGCTGGTTCTCTGGATCCTGGCGATGGCGCCGTACGCGGCGGGCGGGCGGACGATCATCAATCTCTTCCCGCAGACCGACGTCGACCGGAGCATCCCCAACCTCAACAACCTCGTTGTCTGGCTCGTCGGCTGGTCGATGCTCGCTCCGGCGGTGTGGTATCTCCCCCGCGTCATCCTCACGACCGTCATGTCGCTCTTCAGCGTGCCATTCTCCTGGCGGCGTGGGACGTTCGCCGCCGAGGTGCCGGAGGTCTACCGGCGGAAGTCGTTCGGGCTCGTCGTCGCCGCAGTGGCCTTCGCGGGGACGTTCATCGCCTGGTTCTTCCCGATTCCAGGCAAGCAGTTCAGTCCGCTGCAACCGGTCCTCCGCGACAACTTCTGGCTCACAATCCATGTCCTCACGATTGTCTCGAGCTACGCCGCCGGCGCTCTCGCCTGGGGCCTGGGGATCCTGTCGCTGGGCCACTATCTCCTCGGCAGCTATCCGCGCGGAAGCGGGGGAAGATCGCGGCCTCCCGAGGCCTGCGTCGAACTCGCTGGCTACATCTACAAGTCGATGCAGGTGGCGGTGATCCTCCTCGCCGCCGGCACGATCCTCGGCGGCCTGTGGGCCGACGTCTCCTGGGGGAGATTCTGGGGATGGGATCCGAAGGAAGTCTGGGCGCTGGTGTCGCTGCTGGCGTACATCATGATCCTCCACGGCCGCTATGCCGGCTGGATCGGTAACTTCGGCCTCGCTGCCGGCGCCGTCCTCGGCGCGGCGGTGATCGGAATGTCGTGGTATGGCGTCAACTTCCTCCTCGGCGCAGGCCTCCATTCGTATGGCTTTGGCCAGGGGGGCCAGACGGAGTTCTTCGCGTTCCTCGTGGCAAACTTCGTCCTGCTCGCGGCGGCCGGATGGCGGATGAGAAACGAGACCCGGCAACCTGTGGCCGAGACGGTCAAGGCAGCCTGATTGCGAGGAAGAGGCGATGAGCACGGCACAACGGGGTTTGGAACCGCGGATGGGAACGCGCGTCGGCAAGTGGCTGACGGCGGCCGCAGCGCTGCTTTCGCCGCTCGTGGCCTTCGCGGTGGAGCCCGATCTCGACCCGGCCCGCTTCGAGACGACGACCCTCCTGTCCGGACTCACGCAACCGATGGAACTGGCGATCGCCCCGGATGGCACCGTCTATTGGATCGAGTTCGGCGGTCGGCTCCGCGCGCTTGAGAGGAATGCCCGCGAGCCGCGGCTCGTCGGTGAGTTGACCGTCACGACAGCCCAAGAGAACGGCCTCATCGGCCTGGCGCTCGATCCCCACTTCGCCGACAACGGGCATGTGTTTCTCCAGTATTCCCCCCCCGACTTCGAGGGGCAGCACGTCAGTCGGTTCACGATCCGTGACGGCCTTCTCGATCTCGCCTCCGAGAGGCTGCTCCTCGAATTCCAGGAGCAACGGAAGGAATGCTGCCACCATGCCGGATCACTCGCCTTCGGTCCCGATGGCTGCCTGTTCATCGCCACCGGCGACAACACCCATCCCCATGGCGACTCGCAGGGCTTCGCGCCGATCGACGAGCGCCCGGAGAAGGCCCCCTGGGACGCCCAAAAGTCGTCGGCCAATACCGCGTCGTTGAGCGGCAAAATCCTCCGCATCCGCCCCCGTGCCGACGGCAGCGTGGAGATCCCCGAGGGAAATCTGTTCCCTCGCGACGGCTCCTCGGGGCGGCCGGAAATCTACTGCATGGGCTGCCGGAATCCATGGAGAATGTCGGTCGATTCACAGACCGGCACGGTCTATTGGGGGGAGGTCGGCCCCGACGCCGGCGGCGAGGGCCCGCGTGGCCCGCGCGGCTATGACGAGATCAACCAGGCGAAGGGACCGGGCAATTTCGGCTGGCCCTACTTCATCGGCGACAACCTCGCCTACGCCGATTACGATTTCGCCACCGGGGCCGTCGGGCCGCTCTTCGATGCGGCCGCACCGGTCAACGCCTCCCCGAACAATACCGGCTCGAGCGTCCTCCCTCCGGCACGCTCTGCCTTCCTCTGGTATCCCTACGGCGCCTCGGCAGCGTTCCCGGAACTCGGGGAAGGGGGCCGGACGGCCTGCGCGGGACCGGTCTACCACGAGGCCGACCATGGCGACTCGCCGACGCGCTTCCCCTCCCACTACGACAACTGTCTGTTCATCTACGAATGGACGCGGAACTGGATCAAAGTCGTCCGACTGGACGACGAGCAGCGGGTGGCCGGCATCGAGTCGTTCCTCCCCGACCGGCCGTTCGCGCGGCCAATCGACCTCCAGTTCGCCACCGACGGGGCGCTCTATCTCCTCGAATACGGCGACACGTGGGGAGTGAATGCCAACGCCCGGCTCGTGCGGATCGACTATGTCCGCGGCAACCGGGCGCCGGTGGCGGTGGCCACCGCGGAAAACAACATCGGCCGTCATCCGCTGACGGTGAAGCTCTCGAGCGCGGGGACGTTCGACAAGGACGGCGATCGTCTCGACCATCAGTGGCGCATCATCCGCACTCCGGACGGGGAGGCGGCCGCCGCTTCGTCCTTTGGCGAAGGCGTCCCCGCCGCCGCGACTTTCGAGGTCGCGTCCCGCGAGGCCCATCCCACCCTCTCGTTCACCGAGCCGGGTGTCTATACCGTGGAATTGGTCGTCCGCGATTCTTCCGGAGCCGAGCGGAGCGCGTCGGTGCCGGTGGTCGTCGGCAACGCCCGTCCCGAGGTCCGCTTCGTGCGCCCTTCCGATGGTGATTTCTTCGACCCTGAAAAGACGATCGAGTTCCGACTCGTGATCCACGACCACGAGGACGGCACGAACGACACGGCTGCGGCCGATGCCGACGGCCTCGAGGACTTGATGTCGGAGGATGTCCCGCGGGCAGCCGTGCAGGCCGGGCATGTCGCCGAGGGGGCTGCGGCCGTGCCCCCCGGGCTCGACCAGATGCGGCGGAGCGACTGTTTCAATTGCCATGCCGTCGACCAGGCGCGCGTCGGCCCGCCGCTGGTGGAGGTGGCCAACAAGTACCGTGGCAAAGAGGGGGCGCTCGAAGCCTCGGTCGAGCGCGTTCTCAAGGGCTCAACGGGCGTGTGGGGAAAGATTCCGATGATCCCCCACTCCCACCACACGCCCGACGAGATCCGTGAGATGGTGAGCTGGATCTATTCGCTCACCCCCTCGGCACTGACGCGCGTGTTCACCGGCTTTGTCGGGAGCATTCCGGTGACGCCGGAAGAGGCCACCAAGGGGGGCCGCTACCGGCTCGAGGCAACTTACCTCGACCGCGGCGTTGGCGCGATCCCGGCGCTTGCCGGCACGGCCACGGTGTTTCTCCGGCCGAGGCTCAGCGAGGCCGAGACCGCCGATGAGATCCACGGTCCCCAGGTGCTCGCCTCCGGCAATGCCGGCGGGGGAAAATTTCTCGGTGCGGTCGATCACGGCCATTGGCTCCTGTTTCGCGACGTCCCCCTCGATGCGGTCGGGGGAGCGACGCTGAAGATGGCGTCGGCCGGAGCTGGCGGGGCCGTCGAGCTGCGCCTCGACGCCGGCGACGGGCCGCTCCTGGCGACGGTGCCGGTCGAGGTCAATGGCCAGTGGGAGGCGTTCTACGAGCGGTCGGCAACCTGGACGCCGGTCGCTGGCCGCCACGATGTCTATATCCGCTTCCTCCATCCACAACAGGCCGGCGGGATGATGAATCTCGACAGCCTCCACTGGGATGCGACTGGGGATGCGATTGGGGATGCGCTTGATCCGGGCGGGGATGCCCCGCCGCGGTAATTTCGCCGCGGTAGTTCCCCCGATCAGGGCGCTGCCGGCCCGGACGACGCAGTCGTGGTTGTGGTGGTCGGCGGCGTGACGGCTGGCGCTGCCGCGATCGATCGCCACCGTCCCTCGTGGAATTGGCTTCCCTCGGAGCCTGCCGCCGTGAGACGGATCCGCACCGCCCCGTCGGTGCGCACGACCCGTGCCGGACGGTCGGCGCCCGCCGCCGTTGCATAGGCCCGGCGCACCTCCTCGAAGCGCGGCCCCGCCGCGCCACTCACGATCACCCACTCGGGCGCCGTCGCCCGCGCCAAACGCGGGGGCAAGCTCGACGGGCTGCCATGATGGGGGGCGACGAGGAGGTCGCAGGGGCCGGGATCGCCAGCCACGAACCGGTCGAGTGCGGGCCCTTCGAGGTCACCGGTGAGGAGGGCCCTCCGGCCTGCCGACTCAACCGCCACGACGAGGCTCGTCTCGTTGTCGGGGGAGGGGGGCATCGGCCCATCCGCCGCGCGTGGGTGGAGCACGCGGACGCGACAGAGCGGATCGAAGGGAATCTCGTCTCCGGCCGCGACGGCCCGGAGGGGGATTCCCGCGGCGGCGATCCTCGCCAGAATCTCGGCGACGGCGGGGGCCGGGCTCGCCAGGAAGGCCTCGGGGACAACGATACGGCCGATCTCGAAGCGTTCGAGGATATCGGGAACTCCGTTGAAATGATCGGTGTCGGCATGGGAGATGACGAGCGTGTCGATACGACCGATCCCCTCGCTCCAGAGCAACGCCGAAAGCCCGCGCCCGGCCGCCACACCGGCGCCGAGCCTTCCGGCGTCGTACACCAAGCAGCGTCCGGCGGGACCGCGGACGACCAGACCGCATCCATGCCCCATCGACGCGGCGATCACCTCGAGGCTCGCGGCCGGTTCGACCGGGAGCGAGCCGACGAGAAGGCCGACGGCAGCCCACATCCCGGCCGCACACGCCCATGTCCAGGGGCGAACCAGACGCGCGGTGGCGACGGCGAGCAGGATCGCCACGATTCCGACATACCACCCCGTCGTCCACCAGGCCGGCGGTCCGGCCACCCAATGAAAGGCTCCGGGGAGCTGCGCGGTGGCATCGACGGCCAGCTCGATCCCTGCCAGAGCCCCGTCGCACACCGCCCCGCCGACAGCCGCGATTGGCCAACAGACCGGGGCGGCGAGGAGGCAGAGAAATCCCCCCACCATCGCCAGCCCGACCAACGGCGCGATGAGGGGATTGAGGACCAGCCCGGCCGGGCTGAAGACATGGAAGTGGGCAGCCACCAACGGCGCCGTCGCCAGCCAAACAGCGGCACCGACAAGGAGCGCATCGGCGGCGTCGCGGCCGCGCCGCCGGATCGCTCGATGCACCGGCGAGCGTGAGCGGTCGATGAGCCTGGCGATCGGGTCGTCGCCGCGACGCCCGGCCGCGATCGCCGTCGCCGCTCCGATGAGGACGGCCGTGGAGAGAAAGGAGAGCTGGCTGCCGATGCGGAGGATCTCCGGCGGGTGCCAGGCGAGGACGACGATCCCGACCACCGCCAAGGCGTTGAGGCCAGCGGCGCGGCGACCGCAGGCGGCGCCGAGGCAGGCCAGCCACACCAGGAGCGTCGAGCGGAGAACCGGGGTCTCGCCGCCGACGAGGATCATGTAGAGCCCCGTCGCCACCGCCACCAGGCCGAGCGTGGCGCCGCGGGGCAGCCGGAGGAGCCTGGCGATTGCGAACAGGCCGGCGGCCAGGAGGGCGACATGGAGGCCCGAAATCGAGAGGATGTGGACGGTGCCGGTGACCATGAACGACTCGGTCAATTCCGGCTGGAGCGCCTCGCGCGTGCCGAGGAGGAGGGCGGATGCCAGCGCCCCGCGGTCTGCCGACACATGCTGCCGCAGCGCGGAAGCCCCCCGATCGCGGATCGCTTCGAGGGCCGCCGCGAGCGTCGGCCAACCTGGCGGGGAAAGCCGCTCAATCGCCTCCGGCCCCTCGACCCGGATCACCGACAGGCAACGCTCCTGCCGGGCACGGGCACGTTGATCGAACTCGCCAGGATTGCCCGGTCGCCCCGGCCGCACGCCCCGGCCCCACACGCGGTAGCGCTCCCCGGCAGCGATCCGCGGTGGCGGGCCATCGACGACAAGCACCACACGCCCCGATGACGGGCGCCAGGTCTCACCATTACGGACCGCCGTCACCGCCAGGAGGCAGTCGCTCGACGGCGGGCGACCCGCTCCGCGGAGAGGATCGGTCGATCGGGGAAGGGGGCGCGGCGCTGTGACGAGCGTTCCCTCCACGACCACAGGCAGCGGCCGATCGCCAAGGCTCCAGGCGAGGTCATCGGCCGGAAACAATCGCCATCGGGCCGTGGTCCATCCTGCCCCGGAGGCCGCGATCGCCACGGCGAGCCACGCGGCAGCAAGCCCTCCGTCTCGACCGGCCGCACGGCTCCAGGCCCACAGCGCCGTCAGGGCAGCGATCCAGCAGGCGACGGCCGACAGGGGCACGAGAAGCGCCGTGCCGATGCCGGAGAGAAGGATGGCGGCCACCACCACCAGCGGACGGACGGGGAGGGGATCCCGTCGCCACACCCCACCGTCTCCGAGCGCCGATCGAGCGCCGTCGACGGCACGCCACAGCCATCCGCCGATGCCGCTCCACCACCCTTGCAACGCCTGCATCCCCTCGACTCCCGGTGAGCCGCCGACTGAAATGTCCCTTCTGCCGCCAGTGCGAAAGGGCGATCCTCTGGACAAATGTCCTACCGTCGCGGAGAGGGGGATGCAACGCTCCGGCGTGCCACCGCGAAGGAGCGGCTCAAAGCTTGCGGGCCTGGACGATCCGGGGCAGGCCAGCCATGTCGGCGAGCGTCGGGCCGGGAACGAGCCCGGGCCGACCGGCGATGATCCCCTCGGCCGCAGCCACCGTCGTGGGACCGATCTCCACCAACAGCCATCCCCCCTTTGCCAGCCGGCTCTCGGCCGCCTCGACGAGCCGCTCGACGACCTCGACACCCGTCGGGCCCGCCACGAGGGCGCTCTTCGGTTCATGGTCGCGGACATCGCGGGGGAGCCCGGCGAACTCGTCGGCGCGGACGTAGGGGGGATTGCTGACGATGCAGTCGAAGGGCCCGGCCGCCGAGGGGGAATCCAACAGGTCGCAGCCGACCAGTTCGATCCGACTGTCAACCGCGTGACGGGTGACGTTGACCTGCGCCACCGCGAGGGCGTCGGCGGAGATGTCGGTGGCGACGAGGTGTGCCTTGGGGAGGTGCTTGGCCAGCGCCACCGCGATGGCGCCGGAACCGGTGCCGACATCGGCGATCCGCGGTGACTCGAGGGGGCGGCACAGATCGATGGCGCGAACGACGAGCCCCTCCGTCTCCGGGCGGGGGATGAGGACCGCAGGGGAGACGGCCAGGGCCAGCGAGAAAAACTCCCTGCTGCCGACGAGATACGCGACCGGCTCGCCTTCGCCGCGCCGCTTGACGAGGCCGCGGAAGCGCGTCCGCCCGGCCTCGTCGACCACGTCGTCGAAGGCCGTGTAGAGGGCGATCCGCGGACAGCCGCGAACATGGGCCAGAAGGACCTCGGCATCGAGCCGGGGGGAGTCGCTCCCCTTGCCGGCGAGCCAGTCAGTCGTCCAGGTGAGCAGGCGCCCCACCGTCCACACGTCCTCGGTCATCAAGGATGCTCCGCTTCGTTCGGGGGGGCGACGGTCAGGATGTCGCCGGCTTCGAGGATCGTTCCATGTCGGCCCGGCGCTGCTGCCGAGCATGCTCCTCGATCGCCTGAATCACCAGTCCGAGTCGGCCAGCCATCACCTGATCGAGCGTGAAGCTCTCGTTGATGCGGTGATCGGTCAGCCGGTTCTGCGGAAAATTGTAGGTCCGGATCCGCTGGCTCCGGTCGCCCGAGCCGACGAGCGTCCGCCGTTCGCTGGCCCGCTTCTCGTGCTCGATGCTGCGGCGGAGCTCGTAGAGCCGCGCCTTGAGGACGCGCAGCGCCTTGGCGAGATTCTTGTGCTGGCTCTTCTCGTCCTGGCACTGAACCACCAGGCCGCTCTCGAGATGGGTGAGACGGACGGCCGAGGCGGTCTTGTTGACGTGCTGGCCACCCGGCCCACTGGCGCAGAACAGATCCTTGCGGTATTCGTCGGGGGCAATCGTCACCTCGACATCCTCAGGCTCCGGAAGCACCGCCACCGTCGCCGCCGAGGTGTGGATCCGTCCCTTCGTCTCGGTGTCGGGGACGCGCTGCACCCGATGGCCACCGCTCTCCCACTGGAGAAGTCGGTAGATCGCATCCCCGGAGAGGCCGAGGACGAGCTCTTTGAATCCCCCGAGCTCGGTCGGACTGGCATCGAGGACCTCGACCTTCCACCCCTGCTCGGTGGCATGACGCCGATACATCTCGTAGAGATCGCGCACGAAGAGGGCGGCTTCGTCCCCCCCCGTACCGGCCCGGAGTTCCATGACACACCGGCCGCGATCGGCATCGCCGTCATCGGAACAGAGGTCGAGGAGATCGTCCCACTCCTGCTCCCGACGGGCCCGGAGATCGGGGAGCTCCGCCTCGGCGAGGCTCTTGAACTCCGGATCGTCTCCGTGGCTGAAGGCGTCGAGCTCGGCAATCTGCCGCTCGAGATCGACAAAGCCCCGGTACCGCAGTGCCAGGCGGGCAAGCGAGCCATGCTCCCGCGCGACCGCCGCGAGCCGTTGTGGCTGGGCGACTACGTCAGGGTCGATCAACTCCCGTTCGAGTTCTTCGAACCGGGCGAGCTTCGCTTCGAGCTGGTCGCGCATCGTCCGGTGGAGCCTCGATCCGTCGCCAGGGCGCTTGCGCGCGGGATAGCCAGTGCCCCATCGAGGCCGTCAAGCCCCGTGCTGAGACGACCCTGAGCAGGCAACCGCTCAGGACGTCGGTTCTGCGGCAGCAGGAGCCGAGGCGGCCTTCTTCCCCTTCTTGAGGCTCGCGTAGCCGGCACCAGCGAACTTCGTCTTGAACTTCTCGATCCGGCCGGCCGTATCGACAAACTTCAGCTTCCCCGTGAAGAACGGATGGCAGACGTTGCAAATGTCGACCTTCAACTCCGGCATGGTGCTCCGGGTCTGGAAGGTATTGCCGCAGCCACAACGGACAACGGTTTCGATGTAACGGGGGTGGATGTTGTCTTTCATGGCATGACTCGGGGCGGGACCCGGACGGGACCGGGCTCGGAAGCGGAGGACGTCAGATAGAAGCCTTCCAATGTAGCTGCTCCCGCCCTGGTCCGCAACGCATCCTCCCCCAGGCCACGATTCACTGGGGGGGAGCTTCCGTGGGAGGGGGAGCCGAGAGTCGATCGGCCAGCAGACGACTGCCAAACCGCTGTGGCGAGGCGTCCTCACGGAGCAGGCG
The DNA here is from genome assembly GCA_945860405.1 of Candidatus Kuenenia stuttgartensis. Classification (GTDB taxonomy): domain Bacteria; phylum Planctomycetota; class Planctomycetia; order Pirellulales; family UBA1268; genus QWOP01. The sequence goes on from CAMARC010000001.1 coordinate 9,217, forward strand.
GGCCGCCTCGTCACGCTCGCCGAGGGCGAGACGAGCCCGGGCCAAATTCGCTCTCGCGGCATCGGACCAGACCCCCTCGGGGTTTGCCTGGAGCGTCATCCTGTCGAGGTAGTCGACGGCCGTCTCGTATTCCTTCTCGGAGAGCGTCAGCACGCCGAGCCAGTACGTCGCATCCCCCTTGAGCTCGTCGTACATCCGCTTCACCTGCTCGGCCTGTGGCGGCGGCAGGCCACGGAGCATCTCCGCAATCACCGCATTTCCGGGACGGGCCGCGAGGTAGGCCATCTTCGCCCCATCGGGGCCATCGAGGACGCCGCGAAACTCGCGCAGCCGAGCGGCGTACAGCGGGCGGAACGACCGCGCCTCGCGGTTGGCGTCGGTCTGCTGGACCGCCACCCCCATGACCGCCAGTTCCTTCCCGAGCGCCGCATCGACCGCCGGGCGAAGCGCGCGGCGGCGGGCGAGCGTCTCCCAGGGAAACTCCCACAGCCCGCTGGGCCGATCGACGACCGGACTGGCCGGCGGTGGATCGGCGCTCGGGGTGGCGGGGCCCGGGCCCGGCAGGGCGGCGAGGGCCCGTGTCGCCACCGCCGTGGCATCGATGGCCAGATCAGCGCGGCGAGCGCCGGCGAGTTGTCGATCGAGGAGATGCATCCGCCGCGACAAGCTCCAGGGCGTGGCCGGAACGAGAACGGTGAGGCGTTCGATGTCGGCTGCCTGGACGGGATAGGGCCGATCGGGGAGGGACATGGCGGCGAGGATCGTGGGATCGCTCGCCGCCTGCCGGGCCGTCGCCACCCCCTCGCCCCCCGGGCCGGGAATCGGCATCCCATACCCCGGGTCGAAGAGATAGGCGTCGTCCCCACAGAGCACGGCGGGGACCCAGGGGCGGAGCGTCCCGGCAGCCCGGTCGCCGGTCGCAAGCATGACGCCGTCGAGTCCGGCGTGCCGGATGAGTTCGAGGAACACCCACGCCCGCTGCGGAGCACTGGCCCGCCCCGCCAGGAGGATCTCTCCGGTCGAGAACCACCGGCTCCCAGGATTGGCGTCGGTGGGCACCATCGGCGGATCACTCGTGGCAGCCAGCGACCGGATCGTCCAGTCAAACAGGGTGCGGGCGACGGCCAGATCCTCGATCGCGTCGCCGCGGGCCGTGGCGGCCACATCGGCCAACCAGCGTTGATCACGGAGCGCGACAACATCGCCCGTGGCATCGAACGCCAGCTCACCGATCCCCTTGGTGACGCCGTCCCCCCGGAGCCGCTCGGGGAGGGTGTCGAGGAGCGGGTCGAGACGCCAGGCATCGGCGTTCCCCGCCCCCGCCATGGCATGGCTCCACTGGTTGAGGCGGTCGAACACCTGGGGAAAGGCGACCGACTCCTCGTACGTCTCCAAGTTCCCGAGGACGTCCATCGCCCCTTCGAGGAGTTTGTCACGGACTTCCCGCGACATCGGCTGGGCTGCCGCCACGGCGCCGGCCTGGTCAGGGGAGGACGCGTTGGCAGTGGGGGCCGAGCGGGGGTCGGCCTTGGTGGTCGGCCGGCCGCGCGTGGCACGGGGGCCGCAGCCAGCCACAGAGACGGCCAGAAGGATCAGCAGGGCCGTTCCCACGACTGCCCGGGGGAACGGGCCTGACAACGATCGCGATCGGAGAGCGAGGAACGCGATCATGCGCCGACCTCCCGTTCACCGGCCAAGCGGGCTTCATGGATTCGCAGCACCCTCTCCAGCACCCCCCGAAGCCGGTCGAGCGGCACCATGTTCGGGCCGTCGCTGGGGCTGGAATCGGGATCGGGGTGGGTTTCGAGGAACAGGCCATCCACCCCCACGGCGACGGCTGCCCGGGCGAGCGGCTCGACGAGCGTTCGATCCCCCCCGGTGGCATCCCCCAGGCTCGCCGGTTGCTGGACGGAATGGGTGGCATCGAAGATCACCGGCACGCCGAAGCTTCGCATCACCGGGAGGCCGGTGAAGTCGTTGACCAGACGCCCGTAGCCGAAGAACGTGCCCCGTTCGCAGAGCATCACGTCTTGGCAACCGCCTGCGAGCAGTTTCGCGACGGCATGCTTCATGTCGCCGGGGGCGACGAATTGCCCTTTCTTGACATTCACCGCCTTCCCCGTGGCGGCTGCGGCGAGGAGGAGATCGGTCTGACGGCAAAGGAACGCCGGAATCTGGATCAGGTCGCAGACGGCACCGATCGCGGCCCCCTGATCGGGGAGATGCATGTCGGTGGTTACCGGGAGCCCCGTGGCCGCCCGCACCTTGTCGAGGATCGCGAGCCCTTCATCGAGACCGGGGCCGCGGAATGCCCCGGCGCTCGTGCGGTTGGCCTTGTCGAAGGACGCTTTGAAGACGCACCGGATCGGCAAGCTTGCGGCGATCGCGGCGAGGGAGTCCGCAACCTGAAGGCACAAGCTCTCGTGCTCCATGACGCACGGCCCCGCGATCACCAGAAGGGGCTCGCCCGGACCGCACCGATGAGGCCCGACATGAGCGGGGAGACGGGAGATCACGGGCGGCTCCGACAACGTCGCGGGCAGGGGAAAACGCCTTCATGACGGCGCGACAGGAGCCGGGGAAGGCGACGGCTTTGGCATCATAGCCGTCCGCGGAAAAAGTCATCCACGACCGATCCGGCGGCAGGGGATGTTCCGCGCCGGATCGCTCGATCCCCCGAGACCGGCCCCCGGATCGACGCCCCCGCACGCTTCTGCGCGCCGCATTCTGCGACGGACCGTATCGGAATGCAGCGCCCGAGGCGCCGCAGTGGTTGGCCGCCGACGCCCCGCCCACGTCAGACAATCACGTCTTGGGCCCCGGCCCGTCGCTCGTTTTCACAGCCGAAAATCGACCCTCCAGCCAAAGATTTGCCCCGCGGCCAGCCGCCCGATCTCAGCCGCCGCAAGCCTTCGCGGTCTTTGGCACGGCGTCTGCACTTCAGGGACGGTGTCGGGCGGCCCTCACCGCTCGACAAACCCACTCGTAAGGTGGGGCCTCTGGCTTCCTCCGGGCGTGCGGTCGCCTTGCCCCTGACCCGCACTCCCATGGCAGGATGCTCCTGCCGGGTCGGAGGCCCCACCTTTTTTCTTTTCACCGGTCTGAAGAGTCGGGGGAAAGCCATTTTCCCGGACGACCCTTGACGGTGCCCCGGTCCCTGCGCTAATTTTCGGGGTTCCGAACGACCGGATCCGCTTCCAGCAGATCCGGCCGGCAGGGCGGTCTTGGGCCGACCGGCCGTGGTCTTCGTTTCGGAAGCGATTCCAAATCCGCTTCCGGCGATCGTCCGCAGCAGTCGCCCAGCCCGACCACAGGCCAGCGTAGCTTCAATTGGCAGAGCACCGCATTCGTAATGCGGGGGTTGCGGGTTCGACTCCCGCCGCTGGCTTTTTTCCCTTCTTTCGCTGAAAGGCTGACATGCCCGCTACCGTCGACGTCCGCGATCTGTTTACCAGCACCGGCCCCTTCGGCCCGACCGAGATCGCTGGTGTGATCGGACTGCTCGGCAGCGATCCGGCCACCCACCGGGATCTCCGGGCGGCGGTCAAGGAACTCGAGGGGCAGGGGGAGCGCAGCCCCGCGTCGAGCGTGCGTCTCGGCGTCGGGCAGTATCTCCTCGGCCGCTGGAAGGATGCGATCCAGACGCTCAAGTCGGCCGACGGTGGGGCGGTGGCCCACTACTACCAGGCTCGTTCGCTCCTCGCTCTGGCGATGGCCGGCGATCATTCCTCCGACCTCCTCACTCGGGCCACGGAGGCCTTTGCTGCGGCTCAAAAGGGGGGCTACGACGGCATCGCCTGCGGCGTGGGGGCCTCTGAGGCCAAGCGCCTTGCCGGCAACTCCAAAGAGGCCGAAAGTGCGCTGTCAAAGCTCGGCACTGGCGCCGAGGCCTCGGCTGATTTCTGGGCCGAGAAGGCCACGATTGCCGCTGACCTTGGCCTCCCGCTGGCTGACACGATGGTGGCCCTGGAGAAGGCTCTTGCCCTCGATCCCGGGCATCCCGCCGCGCTGTTCGCGATGGGGGTGATCAACGACCGCGTCGGCAATGATGACGAGGCCAAGGCCTGCTACGAGCGGGCCGTGCAACGCTATCCGGCGTCGGTTGGGGCCCTCATGAATCTCGGCATCCTCTACGAGGACCGCGACGACTTCATCAACGCCCAGCAGTGCTACAAGCGAATCCTCCAAGTCTACCCCGACCACCCCCGGGCCCGCCTGTTCCTCAAAGATTCCTCCGCGTCAGGCAACTTGCAGCTCGACGATCAGGATCAAAAGCAGCGTGATCGTCTCGATCATGTCCTCGCCCTCCCGGTCAGCGACTTCGAACTCTCGGTGCGAAGTCGCAACTGCCTCCAGAAGATGGGCATCCAAACGCTCGGCGACCTCGCCCGGACGACCGAGGCGGAGATCCTCGAGAGCAAGAACTTCGGCGAGACGAGCCTCGTTGAGATCAAGGAGATGCTCGCCACGAAGGGGCTGACCCTCGGCCAACTGGCTGCGGCTTCGGCCACCGAGGAGCCCGCCTACGAACCTGAAGCCCCGTCGGCGGACGATTCCGAAGTGCACTCCCTGCCAATCACCGATCTTTCACTCTCGGTTCGGGCCAGGAAGTGCACCACGAAGCTCGGGATCGGAACGATTGGCGAGCTGATCCGCCGGACTGCCGAGGATCTCATGGAATGCAAGAACTTTGGCGTCACGAGCCTCAACGAGGTTCGGGAAAAGCTTTCCGAACGGGGCCTGAAGCTCCGCGGCGACTGAGCTTCGCGCCTCGGTCGGCCCATGCTGTCCGCTGCGGCGAGGCCTCGAGGAAGGCCGCTTTGGTGGCCAATTCACGCACGAAACGCCTCTTTTGGGGGGATGTTTGTTTGCGTCAGCCTGCCGTCGTCGGTACCGTGGAGAGGTTGGGCACCGACCTTTTCCCGGGGATTATCCGTGACAGCCGCGAGTCTGAAGCAAAAGCCGGTTCGTGATCTGGCCCGCCTGGCCAAGCAGCATGGTGTGGCCGGTTGGCACGCGATGCGCAAGGATCAGTTGATCCGGGCCTTGGTGCGAAAGGCCCGGGCCCGGCAGCCGGTTCCGGCCGCGGCGATGCGTCCCAAGGTCGCCCCGGCCCGACCGCCGGCCGCCGAAACCGCTCCGGCCCGGGACGAAGCTGTGGCGCTGCGGATTCAGGAGGCCCGGGAACGGATCGCCAAGGCCAAACTGCTCGCCACGCGGCCGGAGAACGGCCGCGCGGCTGCGTCGATGCGTGATCGGATCGTCGTCATGGTGCGCGGGCCCCATTGGCTCCACGCCTTCTGGGAGATCACCTCCGCGAGCATTGTCCGCGCTCAGGCTGCCCTCGGTCAGGAGTGGCACGCCGCCCGCCCCATGCTCCGCGTTCTCCAACTCGAAAACGCCCTCCAGGCTTCACCGTCCGAACGCGTCGTTCGATCGATCGAGATCCATGGCGGCGTGAAGAACTGGTTCGTCGATGTCCGCGAGCCGATGCGCTGTCGCCTCGAAATCGGCTATCAGGCGCCCCACGGGAAGTTTCAGGCCCTGGCTCGCTCCAACGCCGTGACCGTCCCGGCCAATTCGCAGGCCGACACCCTCGACACCCACTGGGGGGATATCGCCGCCGACTGCGAGAAGATCTACGCCATGAGTGGCGGCTATTCTCCCGAGCACTCGAGCACCGATCTCCAGGAACTCTTCGAAGAGAAGCTGCGGCGGCCGATCGGCCCCCCGGCACAGCGATCGTCGTCTGTCGACGGGGAGTTCAATCCGGAGGAGTCGAGTGATTTCCAGATTGAGGTCGATGCCGAGATGATCGTCTACGGGGCCACGCAACCCGGCGCCTACGTAACCCTTCAGGGGGAACCGGTCAAAGTCGGCCCGGACGGCACCTTCCGCGTCCGCGTCGACCTCCCCAACAAGCGTCAGGTGCTCCCCATCATCGCCAGCAATCCCAACGGTGTGGAACGCCAAACCGTCGTGATCGCAGTCGAACGCAACACGAAAACGATGGAAGCGGTCGGCCGGGACGTGGCCGACGTCTGACGCCAGCGTGTATGATGGGAATGTTCCCGTGGGCTCAGGCTCCCGGGACCTCCAAGGGATCGACCGTGGAAACCTCCTCGGAAACCTCCTCGGAAACCTCCTCGGAAACCTCCTCGGAAACTTGTCGAAGACTTTTCGAAAACTTTTTCGGAAACCTCTTCGGAAGCTTCTTCGAAAACTTGGGGCGATGGGTTTTCTGCCATGTTCGTGCTGCTGTCACACCATGCCGGTGAGCTCTTACCGAGGCTCGTTGGGGGCTGATGAATTGTCCCGGCCGCAGGCCATGCCGGAGGCCGACGGATTTCCGTCGGTCGCCCGGATCTCCCGCCCCGGGGTCCAAGGCCCCCTCGTTTTTATCAACGAGCTCTCCGCATCCCAGACACCACGGCATTGCGGTGGAAAACTCATCGCCCCGCGTTTCCGCCCCGCTTCTTCCCTTCCCGAGCCAGCCACGCCTCAAAGACCGCAGGGGGCGATCCCTGGAACACACTGGCAAAGGCTGCCTCAAATGGGGCCTCGGCATCGAGTTCGCTGAGGATCGCCTTGAGGCGGCTTCCGCCCCCCGAAACGGCTGCGAGGAAGGCCCCGCCCACCGCGGCATCATCCGCTGGCCCGCCCATTCCCTCGACCACCACCGCGGGCCGCCGCATGCGATGCAGCCGTTCGCCGGCCTGACTGCGCCACTCCTTGGCGAGCGTCGACTTCGCCGCGACCTTCAAGGCCACCGCGCGGCCGGCGCCGGCCGCGAACCAGTCGGGCGTGCCACGGGCCAGAAATGCCGCGGCGGCGACTTCCTCGGCGATCGCCGCCATCGCATCGGCCCGATCGGCTGCTGAATCGACCGCCGGGGCGACGAGAGCCCCGTAGACCACGTCTCCGTTCACCCCCGCCTTCCCGGTGAGCCCCTTGGGGCGTTCGTCACCGAGAACATTGACCCAGAAGTCGGAGTAGTCGTAGGGCTTGTCGAAGACGATCAGGACGATCCCTCCCTTCACCAATGGGCCGCCGGTCGTGCCGAGGGTCTCGGCAACCTCCCCCATCGCCTTTTCAGCAAGGTCAGCGAGGCTTTCGAGCCGCGCTTCGGGAACGTTGCCCACGAGGCGGAGATCGCCGCGGGTGACGACCAGGGGTTCCTCGTCGGCGATCGCCCGCCGCCACACCTCGTCTGTGGCCTCGAAGCGGGCCACGAGGAGATCGGCATGGGAGAGGCTCCGGGCCCGGCCGGCGGCAGCCACGGTCGCAAGCGGCGTCTGGGCCGTGAGCAGATCGAGCTTCCCCCCCTGATCGACCCACTTCTCGATCGTCGCGATCACCTCCGCGCTGAGCGGAGTCTTCCCGAGCGGCATCGGCTGCCCATCGATGTCGCGCCCCTTGAGCTTTCTCACCAGCAGGCTCGCGGCTCCTTCGCCGGCGACGATCGGCGCCCCGTTGGCGCCCCCACGGAGCAGGGACTCAAGCGACACCATGGAGAGATTGCCGTCGGGCTGCATCGCGTCGTGGCAGCCGCCGCACTGTTTGACGAGCACCGGAGCGACCTCGAAGGCGAACGACACGTCGCCCGGCTCGAGTTTGACGGCCCCGGCGGGGGATGCAGACGCCGCGACAGTGGCCCCCGGATTCTGCAAAGACACCAACGGATCGGCACCATCGAACACCGCTCCCTCGTTGATCCAGGTGACCAGCAGGGCGCACTCGTCGGGCGCCACCTTGCCGCCGCCGCGCGGCATGTCGCCGGTGCGGATCACCTCGACGAGGCGGCTGTCCGCCCCGGCCCCCTTCTGCACCATTCCGGTCTTCATGAGGGTGTCGTAGGAGGTGAACTGGAAATCTCCCCGCCTGCCGGCCACATGACAGCCCCCGCAATGGCGCACGAGGATCGGGGCGACCTGCTCGACGAAGCTCACGGCGGTCGAGGCCGGGCCCTTGACCCCCGGGCCGGTGGGCTTGCCGCCGCCCCCCTTCCTCGCAGTCCCGACCGGCCCCTTGCCCGGCTTCGCCGCGGACTCCCCCTTCGGCTTGGCCGCCGCCCGCGGCAGCGTGGGGAGCACGATGGCATCGACTTCGACTCCCTGAAGCTCGAGATCGTCGCGCAGCGTCCGGGCGCGGTCGAGCAATCCGCGGGCTGCCGCCGGCGGCGGCTCCGCGCCGACAAGCGTCGTGAGCGCGTCGATCGCCTTCACAAATCGGTCGCGGGCGGCCCCGGGGCGTTCCGCATCGAGGTCGTCGCGCACGCCATCGAGCAGCGACTTCACGGCGGCAGCCGTCGGCAGCGCGTCATCCGCTCGGCTCGTCGGCCCGGAGGTCACAAGCGCCATTGCGAGCGTTGCCAGGATCGCCACGGCCAACCATCGACGGCTGGTGCCACGGGCAGCCGAAATCACGCCTGGGCCAATCATGATCCACCCCCCCTCGAAGCCCACCAGATCCCTGCAAAAAACGCCCCCACGGCGAGGAACAGCGATCCCACGCCCCAAGCATACGGAGCCCAGGCCGGAAAGGTCACCATCCGCTGCCGCACCACCGCCGGCGGCCGGGCGGGGCGCTTCCCTTTCCGACGGCTCTTGCCGCTGACTTTGCGGCTGACTTTGACGGTGAACGGCGCGGCATCGAAGGGCTCGTCCGCGGTCGGGGCCAATGCCTCGAGCGATGCTTCGATGGCGGCCCCCTCGAAGGACGTGACAACGCCCCCCGCAGCCTCGGCGGGGACCATCACCCGAGTTTCACAGCGGGGACAGACGATCGACGTCCCATGCCAGCGAGCCGGCACGTAGAGCTTCGAACGGCATCCCGTGCAGCGGAAGTGGATCGGCATCGCTCGCACTCCTCAGGGCGACGGATCAGCCCGATCCCGAATCGCTTCCAGTGGCGTGCACGCCATCCCCGTTTCCATCGCCCCATGCATCCTCATGGGAATCCCCCTCCGCGCGGCGGCGCAGCCGTCGTCGACCATGCCGGCGCGGTCCCTTGCCCGGACGGTGCCGGCGGGGGCCCCCACACCGACGCTTCTCTTCGGCAGCCAAGCTGGCGATCCCGGCCAGAACCGCCGTCGCCACGACCGCAAGGAGCCAGACCACCGCCGAGAACAGCGCGATGCGCCCGCAGAAGCGGGCGCCGACGTTATCGCCGAGCGCCGCCAGCAACGCCCCCAGCCCAATCACGACCAACGCCAGGATCGGAAGCAGGAGCGAGGAGACGATCCCCCACGAGAGCGCCCGCCGCACGAAGTCGCCCATCGGCCCGCGCATCAGGTTTGAATCCTCTTCGGAGGCTCGGTGGCGGTAGGGCAGCGCGAGGGAGACACCTCCTCCGCCGGGCGGCTCGCTGGACACCCCGCTCACCCGGAAGTGTACCGTTCACAGGCTCTGCCGGCGCGCCTCGAATCAGCCCGGTCAGCGGGCGGGTTCCCGGGCAGGGGGAAGCCGGCGTTTTTGGGGCCTCGTCGTCATGGTGGCCCCTCGTAAGAATCGTGGGCTTCCCGGGGCTTCCGACCGCCCAATCCAGCGGCAGGGCACTTTGTCCTGGGGCCTGCTAAACTGCCGAAGCGCTCCTTGCGGAGGTATCCGGAGCGCCGAAGGTCATGGAGGACACTCGATGAGACGCCGCGCCGAAGCCGCTCCCCTGCCGGCCTGGCCATGCCGGACTTGGGAACGCTCGAGTGGCCCGGCACGTCCTGGCCTGATCCGCGGAACCGGCGGTCTACGAGCGTTTGGCTCGACCCTCGCTTGGGTCGCCCTTCTTTCGAGCGCCCTGGCTGACCGAGTGGAGATGGCCGACGGACGGATCCTCGAAGGAAGGTTTGCCCTCGTCGCTGGCGTGGCCGTCGATCCGATCGCCGAGGCAACCAGCAGCCGGACCGCGGGCACACCGGTGCTGATGTGCGACGACGAAATGACCCGGACGTTCGTCTCGCGTCGCCGGGTGGTGAGAGCCGAGGAGCTTCCGTTCGCGCGACAGCTCGAGCGGATCGAGATCCCGCAGCGCGTGCCGGAGAACGGTCGCCGGGTCGCCTCGATCGGCGGCATCCTCGCGGCCACACCGTTCGACGAGTTTGGACGCCGCATCCTCACGCTGTCGACGGCCTCCGGCAGGCTCGACGTCGTTCAGGGGATCACCACGATCACCCCCCGTTGGACCCGTGTCCAGGGCGTCCTCACCGACAACCCGCTCCTCCTCGACATGCGACTTTCGACCGGGGCCATCCCCCGCGATCAGTTGCGGCTCGTCCTCGACCGCCAGACCGATCCGGCCAGTTCGGAAGAGCGTCTGCGGATCGTGCGACTGTTCCTCCAGGCGGAGCGTTACGAGGAGGCACGGACCGAACTCGACGGCGTCATCCGCGATTTCCCCGGTCTGAAAAACCTCGCCGAGGAGCGGCGGAGCCTGGGGGAACTGTCGGCCACGAGGCTCCTCGACGAGGTCCGGCTGCGGGGCCGATCGGGCCAGGATGCCCTGGCGATGGAGATCCTCGAGAACTTCCCCGCCGACGAGGCCTCAGCCGAGACCGTCGAGGCGATCCGCGAGGCCCGCGATGCCTACCGCGACCGGCAGGCATCGGCCGAGCGGCTCCTTCGTCTCCTCCAAGAACGCTGCGACGCCCTCGACGACGACGACACCCGCGCCGCCTGCGCGGGTGTTCTCGACGAGATCGCCGCGGAGATGACCTTCGCCACGCTCGATCGGCTGTCGGCATTCGAACGGATGGGCACCGAGCCCGACCTCGCCGCCGACCGAGCCCTGGCGATCGCCATCTCCGGCTGGCTCCAGGGGGCCGCGGCGGCTGGCGAGAATCTCAAACTCGCCCTCTCCGCCGCACATGTCCGCGATCTCCTCCGCGACTACCTCCGCAGCGACGATGCCAAAGCCCGCCAAGCCCTGCGTGACCAGGTGGCCGACGAAGAGGCGGGGGATGCGGCGACCATCGCCAGCTTGGCGCGGCAGATGCGCCCGCCGCTCGATCCCCCGGAGCCGACGGCCCCGGGGCTCCACGAGTTCGAGTTCACCGGCTCCGATGGGCAGTCGGTGACGTGCCTCGTCCAGGTGCCGCCGGAGTACGATCCCCTCCGCCGCTATCCGACGGTGGTCTCCCTCCACGCCGCCTTCACGACGCCGGCAGACCAGATCACCTGGTGGGCCGGCCCGCCGGGGCCTGACGGCCGTCGGATCGGCCAGGCAACCCGCCACGGGTGCATCGTCGTCGCGCCCCGCTGGACAGAGGAAGGGCAGACGACCTACGGCTATTCGGCCCGCGAACACGCGGCCGTCCTCGGCGCCCTGCGGGAGTCGCAGCGGAGATTCGCGATCGACACCGACCGCGTCTTCCTCTCGGGGCACTCTCTCGGCGGCGACGCCGCCTGGGACATCGCCCTGGCCCATCCCGATCTGTGGGCGGGGCTCGTGGCGATCACGCCCGGCGCCGGCCGCTACGTCAACCATTACTGGCAAAACGCCCGCGCGCTCCCGATCTACGTCGTGGGGGGCGAACTCGACAACGGCACCTTTGCCCGCAACGGTATGGACCTCGACCGCTACCTCTCCAAGGGCTTCGACACCACCTACGTCGAGTACCGGGGCCGTGGCCACGAGCACTTCGCCGACGAGATCCTGCGGATCTTCGATTGGATGCAGCGCCGCAAGCGAACGTTCTTCCCCACGACCATCGATGCGGTCTCGATGCGACCGTGGGACAACTTCTTCTGGTGGGTAGAACTCTCCGGCGCTCCTCCCAAGACGGTCGTCCTGCCATCGCAGTGGCCGCCCGGCCAGGGGGTCAGGCCGTTCACACTCGATGCCAAGACGACGGCCACCAACGGGCTGATCATCCACTGCGGCGCCGAGCGGGTCCGGGTTTGGCTCTCCCCCGAACTCGTCGATTTCACGCAACCGGTGAACGTCAGCCTCGATGGCCGGAAGCTTTCCCGCGACCCGGTGCAGCCGGACGAGACGGTGCTTCTGGAGGACCTGCGGACCCGTGGCGACCGCCAGCACCCGTTCTGGGCCGTGCTCGAATCGACCCGTGGCCCCGCAGCTGGCACACCACCTTCCCGAAAGACGGCGAAGGACAATGCCGCCCAGCCCCCCTGATGCCTCGAAACGACAGACGCCGCCGGGATGAATCCCGACGGCGTCTGTGATCGTGTTCGTGTGGCAAAACCCCGCGCTGTCAGCGTGGAATCGTGTCGGATGGCTCGCGAGCGACGGTGTCGCTGCGACCCTCGCGGGGCAGGGCAACACCAGCGATATACCATCCCTCGGGAACCGTCTCCATCCCCACGCCTGCGGCGCCCAGATAGCGTTGGATGACGTCGAACTCGGGCAACGTGCTGCCGTCGATCCGCTGTTCGCGGATGCTCCCTTCCTTGCCGTCGCCGAGCACGACGTTGAGCAGCTGCCCCATCAGGCTCTTCGACTTCGGCATCTCGCCACGACGGAGCATCTCGTAGGCCGGGCGAATCGTCTCATCGCCACGCCCGAAGCTCCGCAGCGCCGTCTCCCCGGGGAACAGCCGCGACAGCTCCTCCGTCACGACACCGTAGTCGCCGGCGTCGGAGAGCGTGCCGTCGGCCTCGGAGGTGGCAAGGACGCGTTCGAGGAAGTCGCGGTGGGAGGCGACGAGGAGATGGCCGTGGGCGATCGTCACGGCCGAGTGCGGAAGGAGCTTCTCCTCCCGATCGCGGAGCCGTCCCCGACGCCCCTTGGCGTCCGAATCGGCCTCGGAATCGGCATGGGCCGACACGAACCCGGGGGTCTCGATCTCCAGCTTCGGGATCGCATCCGTGCGGTCGATGAGCTCCCAAATGACGTGGCCGTCGAACTCCACCTTCCGCATGTCCGGGTCGGTCGACATCGACTTGGCCACCGTCTTTGCCACCTGCTCCGGATTGTGCGTCTCGATGGCGATCACGAGGCGCTCGCTGTCGACGTCGATCGGCATGGTGTGGTCGCTGATGATCGAAACCCGGGTGCCGAGGCAGCCGACGAGGTCGTTCTCGACGTCGATCTGCGGGCCGTCCGGATCCTCTTTGAGCGACGCGATCACATCCTCAAACACGCCCTTTTCACCGATGACATCGTCGACGAGCGACTCGGCCGAGGCGAACGCAGTCTTCATGTCCCACTGCATCGTCACCCAGCTCGACACGTCGCGCGGAACCCACGTCGGGGGATCGAGCCGGGCGGTGTTGGGGAACTGGAGCATGCGGGCGGCGAGCTTGTAGCGGTCGGGGGCAAAGGCCTTCCGCCCCTCGAGCGGCGGGGCATGGATGAGGGTGTGGTGGCGGAGATCGTGGAGCCCGTCGTCGAGCACGATCACCCCGCCGACGGCCTTCACCGCGTCAAAGCCCTGGCGACCGAGGATCGCCACGTAGTCGGGGCCCTTGCGCTTCTCGCGGGGGGGATTGGCGGCCTGGACGGCGCGGGCGAAGCCGAGCGGATCGACATACCAGCGGATCGGCGCCGCGGTCGCAGAAACCTTGTCGGCGCACCGGTCACAGACCGCCTTGTAGGACGCGACCGTGGCGAGCCCATCGGCCCGGCCCGAAAGCGACGACGCGGTCTGCATGACGACGGCGGGATCGTCGCCGACGACGAGGGCATCGGGACGAAGGACGATGGCGACGCGCGTGGGAAGTGCGGCCCCCGGTTCCTGCGGCACATCGTAGACCGTCATCGTGGTGCCGTCGCCCGACGTCGAGGTCGACTTCGTGGCCTTCCGTTCGGCGAGGCGCTCGCCGACCGTCTCGACCAGTCGCGTCGCCTCGTCACCGTGGCCGGTGGTGTCGACGAGGATCACCGTGGCCAGTTTGCCGGCGGCCGGCTCGATGACCCCGAGGGCGACCTCTCCCCCCGGAACGCTGGAGAGATCCTCGAACGAGAGCCCGAGCTTCCCCAGACGCTGCCGACCGGCCTTGCGGGCCTGATCCCGGACGCTCTCCACGAAGGGACGCATCTGCGGGTCCCTGAGCAGCTGACCATAGTCGGTGTTGTCGAAGCTTTCCTGGAGCCGACGGGGATCCGGGGTGCTGACCCAGACCCGCGTGGTCGCCGGGAAGACGGTCTCGCTCGGGGCAAACCCGGCGGCCTCCACCCGAAGAGCCGGGCTGACGGAGGCGACGGCCACCATCCAGACAGCGGCGCGACCTAGGACTCCAGGGAGGTTCGTTCCCCTCCGTCGACGACCGGCCAACAAGCTACCGTGCACGAGAACTCCTCCTTGAAGGCACCGCGGGGGCGCGACGGTTGGTGCGCTCCCCCTCCTTATCGTTCCGGTGCGGCCCGAATCTGGACCCGATCACGGCGGACACACTCCCTTCGCCAACCGGCCGGGAAAGGTGCGCAAGCCCGGCAAGATCGTCCTCCGCTCAGGCCGGCGGGTAGGTCACCACGACCATCCACACCACGACCAGGACGGCGACCACCGCCGCCAGGGCGGTGCCTCCGTCAGTGCGTCGGCGGACGAGTGACGCCACGCCCCAGGTGATCGCCGCGCTGCCCGCCAGGAGAGCGACCGTTGCCATGGCCCCGGCCGATCGCTCGCGATCACTGGCAAGGAGGGCCAGCGCCACCAGGGAGGGCCAGCCGAGGAGGAGGGCGTGAAAGCCGACAGATTCGCTGACCAGATCGGTCATGCCGATTCGCTTCCCCCCGCCCAGAGGCCGAAGCGGCACCGATTCCAGCAACCGACTCCACCCCCGCCCCAGCGAGACAGGCGTGATCGTCGCTTCGGGAACGGCCAGCGCCACGAAGCAGGCGACCACCACGATTCGATTGGCGGCAGCCGACTCGGGGGCGAGGAACAAGCAGACGACCATCCCCGTCAGGGCGGCCGCCATGCCCACGAGGTCGAGCCGCCCCCGTGCCGGTTCACCCGAGGCGATCAGGCGACCAGTCCCGCGCGGCTTCCGGGCAGCGAGGGGCATGCGGGCCACGACCACCGCAACGCCGATCGCCGCGAGCACGGCAACCAGCACAGCGGCTCGCCCCGCCAGGGAATTGTCTGCAAATCGATGCCACGCTGCGGCTCCTGCCAGTCCTGCTCCCGCGGTGATCACCAGCGCCCCGCTCGCCACATCCGCCCGGTTGGGTAGCTGGCGCTCGAGGAATGCGACGAGTGCGGCTGCAAAGCCGACTCCCAATAAAAACCCTGCAAGCGAGTGAAACCCTGCAAGCGAGTGAAACCCTGCAAGCGCCGCGCCCGATGGCCCGGCGGGGCTGGCCAAGGCTCCGACGCATCCTCCGATCACCGGCCAGCCGAGCCTGGCAGCGATGGCTGCCATGGCTGCCGCAGGACCGCCGAGATGACCGGCCGGCGCGGGGATCGGGGCCCCAAGCGCGGCCACCGCCAAAACTCCCCCGAGGAGAAATCCGACCGCCGTCCGGGGACCGCCGACTGCCGGCCCACTCCCTGCGACCGAAACGCCACCGATCGCGGCAAGGAGAAGGAGATAGGAGGCCGGCCTACGGGCCTCGACCCTGAACAGGATCGCCGCCATGTTCATACCGGTCTCCGTTCAGCGGGCTCGGCCGGGGAACCGGCCTGAGGGGTGCGATCCCCGCGGATGCCGCGGACGATGTTGGCGATGGTGGCCGCGTTGGCCCCGAAGATGACCTCGTGATGTTCCCCCGGGATCTGATGCACGGTCAACCCACCAGCGCACCATCGCTTCCACACCCCGAGAACCGCCGGAAGCGAATCGGCAGCCTGAAAATAGTCGACCTGTCCGCCGTAGGGCAGGGCGCGGTGCCGCGCCACGAGCGCCCCATGGGAGTCGCCGCGGATCGGATCGACTGCTCTCCACTGCCGGGCGAGCTTGAATCGGGCGGGAAGCACGCGGAGATAACGCCACACCTGCGACGGCTGGGACGCAAGCCGGCGCAGGTGCTTCCAGACATACTGCCGCCCCAAGGCTCGATCGGCTGCCGCCATAACCTCATCCGGAAGGAGGCAGTTGATGTGGGTGTCGAACTGCGCGAGCAGCGCCACCTCATGTCCCCCGCGCCGCAAACGCTGGGCCGTCTCATAGGCGAACCATCCCCCCAGCGAGAAGCCGCCGAGGAAGTAGGGCCCCCGCGGCTGGAAGGCAACGATCTCGGCAGCGTACAGCTCAGCAAACGCCTCGAGCGAGGTCTGCATCTCACCTCCGTCGCGATCGATGGCCTGGAGGCCGTAGACGGGCACATCCGGCGCGAACGCTCGGGCGAGTTCGAGAGTCTCCGTGACGCCCCCACCGACGCCGTGGAAGAGAAACAGCGGCGGGCCCACCCCGAGCGGCTGGAGTGGAACGATCGAGCGGAAGCGGGGCGTCCACCCGTCGTCACGGAGAAGTGCCGCCATCGAAGCCACGGTGGGGGCCTCGAACACCGCAGCGAGCGGCACCCGGCGGCCGAGCACCGCGGAGAGGTCGGCGACGAGCCGGGCCGCCATGATCGACTGCCCGCCGAGATCGTGGAAAAAATGATCCTGGTCGCCGAAGTCGACCCGTCCGAACACGCGCTGCCAGGTGGAGCGAACCTGTGACAGGAACACCGGCAGGACGCCTAGCGAGCCGGTGGCCTGCGGGGGAGGGACGGGGAGGGCAACGGCTGACTCCGCGATCTGACTGGCGAGTGCGCGCCTGTCGATTTTGCCATTGGCGTTCACCGGCAGGGCGTCGAGGCAGACAAACCGGCAAGGGACCATCACCTCGGGCAGGCGTTCGGCCGTCCACCGCCTGAGTGTGTCGATATCCAGACCGCTCTCCCGCGGCACCACCCCGGCGACGAGCGACGACGTCCCGTCTGCCATGACAGGCGTGATCGCCATGACAGGCGTGATCGCCACCACCGCGACCGCCCCGATCTGCGGATGGCCGGCGAGACAAGCCTCGATCTCTGCCGGCTCGATCCGATGCCCGCGGATCTTCACCTGGGTGTCGTTACGTGCCACGAACTCGAGAAGCCCGTCGGGCCTCCACCGGCAAACGTCCCCCGTGCGGTACATCCGCTCCCCCGGCCCGGGAAGGAACGGATCGGGGAGGAACCGCGCGGCGGTCAGGTCGGGCCGATGGTGGTAGCCGATGGCCAGTTGGGCTCCGCCGATGAAGAGTTCTCCCACCGTTCCCACAGGGACGGGGCGCAAACCGTCATCAAGGACATAGCACCGGACGTTGTCGAGCGGGCGGCCGATCGGCGGCCTCTCCGCTCGCTCGCTCCGTCGGCACACCCAGGCGGTGGCCCACACCGTCGCCTCGGTGGGCCCGTAGACGTTGACCAATTCAGCGTCTGACCGATCGAGGAACCTCTCCATCAGGCCGGAGGGCATCGCCTCTCCCCCGCAGAAGACGCGACGCAGCGTCGGGCACGCCGTGAACGATTCGTCGTCGACAAGGAGGGCGAGGAGCGAGGGCACGAACTGGGCCACCGTCACCGTCGCACTCCGCACCAGCTCCGCGATTCGGACCGGATCGGTCCGCCCCGGCGGGAGAATCACGACCGCCGCGCCTGCCAGGAGCGGGCCGAAAACCTCATACACCGATATGTCGAACGTCGTCCGAGTGGCATGGAGACAGACGTCGGCGGCATCGAGAGGAAAACGCCGCTGCTTCCCACGGAGATAGTTCACGACAGCCGCATGGGGGATCAGGACCCCCTTTGGCTGGCCGGTCGATCCCGAGGTGTACATCACGTACGCAGCCGCTCCGGGCTCGACGTCGGGGAGATCATCCTCCACTCGATCGCCGAGATCCGCAGCCTCGAGATCGATAACAGCCATTCCTTCCGGCCAACCGCCGGCCGCGTGATGGGAGTCGATGATGGCGGAGAGCTGCGCATCGTCGACGATGAACGCCAGACGGGCAGGCGGGGCATCCCGGTCGAGAGGTACCCAAGCGGCCCCGCTGCGGAGCACGGCGAGCATGGCGACAGTCGCGTCGATCGATCGGGGCAGCGCGATCCCCACCCGATCGCCACGCCCGATGCCCAAGCCACGGAGCCTCCTCGCCAGCCGCGCTGACCGCTGCTGAAGCGCCTCGTAGGTGACCTGCGCTTCCCCCTCACGCACCGCGCAGGCGGATGGCGTCCGCGCGGTCTGCTCCAGCACGAGGTGATGAAGCGTCGTCGCGGGCCCCAGATCGATGTCTGTCTCGTTGAACTCCTCGATCACCCGTCGTCGATCCGCGTCGGGCAGCATCGCCATCCGATGAATTGGCAGCGTCGGCCGGGCCGCTGCCTCGCCAAGAAACGCCGCGTACCGCGCTGCGAATTGGGCAACGACGTCTGCGTCGTACCGATCGGGCGGGAACTCGAGCGCTCCCTCCAGGCCGTCGGGCCCGATCTCGAGGGTGAGCGAAAGATCGAAGCGGGCCAGGCCGGCATCGATGGGCTCCGGCCGGAGGGTGGCAGCGCCGATCGTCCAGGCCCGATCCCCCGTCTCGACGACGGTAAGGAGGACGTTAACGAGGGGCTGACGGCTGCCCTGGCGCGTCGGCATCGCCGCGGCCACGATCTGCTCGAAGGGGAGATCGGCATGGTCGAGCGCGCGGAGGAAGATTCCCTGAACACGCTCCGCGAGCCCCGGCAGCGTGAGGGGGTCTGCTGACGCCCCCTCGTCGAAGCGCACGCGCACCGGGAGGACATTGATGAGGCAGCCGACTGCAGCGGTCGTTTCCGCCGCGCCGCGCGTGGCCACCGGCGTACCGATGACGAGATCGCGCTCGCCGGTGATCCGCTGCAGCCAGGCGTGGACGGAGGCCAGGAGAAGATTGAACACCATCACGCCGGAACGCTCGGCCAAGCTGCGGAGCCTGTCGAGGGCTTCCCGCTCGACCGTGAACCGGCATTTCCTGCCTCGCGACGACTCGACGACGGCAGCCACCGATCTCCCGGGGAGCGGCGTCTCGGCAGGAGCGGCGGCGAGCTCCTCACGCCAGAATCGACGATCGCGTTCGATGGCGGCCAAATCCCGGGCCGACGTCACGACCGGCAGGCTCCGGTCATCGAAGGCGTCGCCGGCGGCGTACGCGGCCGTCAAATCCGCACGGACGATCCCGATCGACCACTCGTCGATGATCGCATGATGAAACGTCAGCATCAGCGTCGGCTCGGCCCCGGCGAGGTCGATCCGCACCGCCCGTACGAGCGGCGCGATGGCCAGATCGAACGGAGTGGAGGCCTCGTGCTCGAGCGCTGCCTGTAGGCCCGATTCCTCCGCGATCGTGACGACGCGCCACGGCACGGCGACAGCAGCGGTCGGCAGGACCCGCTGCACGAGGTCACCATCCACCTCCACAAGCGTCGTCCGCAGCGCCGGATGGCGGGCCACAACGGCAGCCAACGACCGCTCCATCCGCGGCCAGTCGATCGGCCCGTCGACGCGCCACGCGATCGGGACGTTGTAGGTGGCTGGATCGGGGAGCAGCGAATGGAGGATCCACATGCCCCGCTGCGCCGGAAGCGGCCGACAGTCGATGACCTCAGCGCCGGCTGGAATCGTTGTCAGGGCCACGGCTGATTCGGGGAGCGCCGCCGGCGGTCGGCTGATCCGGGCGGCAAGCTCGGCGAGCTTCGGCGTCTCGAACACGGTCTTGACCGGTAGACGGACGTGGAACCTCCGCTCGATCGCCGCCACCAGGCGCATCGACAACAGCGAATGGCCGCCACGCGCGAAAAATCCGTCGTCGCGCCCCACCGTCGGGATGCCGAGCAGCTCGCACCAGATCGCCGCCAGGGCCTCTTCGGTCTCCCCGACAGGAGCGGACCGGGGCGAAGCCTCCACCGCTTCGATCGCGGCATCGGGCGAGGGGAGCGCGGCCCGATCGAGCTTGCCGTTGGCGTTCACCGGCAGGGCGTCGACGCGCACGATCCGCCACGGCACCATCGCCTCCGGAAGCCGCTCCGCCAGGATCAATTTCAACGCCTCGTCGTTCGGGGCAGAGGGCTCGGCGATGAGGTAGGCGACGAGCCGCCGGTCGCCGGGGCCGAACTCACGGTCGATGACCACCCCCCGCGTCACCCCCTCGATCCGCTCCAGTTCGGCCTCGATCTCCCCGAGCTCGATACGGACGCCGCGGATCTTCACTTGCGCGTCGAGCCGGCCGAGGTATTCGATCTCGCCGTCATGACGCCACCGAGCCAGATCGCCGGTGCGGTACATCCGCTCCCCGGGCCGCTCGAAGAACGGGTCTGAACGAAACCGCTCGGCGGTCAAATCGGGGCGGCCTAGGTAACCCCGCGCCACCCCGACGCCGGCGAGCCACAGCTCTCCTTCGATTCCCACGCCCATTGGCCGCAGCGCCGCGTCGAGGACATACGTCCGCATGTTCGCGATCGGCCGACCGATCGGCACGGGACCGGGGCGATCGCTGAGCCGGCATTCGTAGAAGGTTGCTTCGACGGCAGCCTCCGTCGGGCCGTAGAGGTTATGGATCCTGGCGGGCAGCCGCTCCAGGCACAGCCGCGCCGCCCCCTCCGGTAAAGCCTCCCCACTGCAGAAGACGTGCCGAAGCGTTCGGCACGATCGCTCGAGCCCGGGCACGTCGAGGAACACTTCGAGCATCGAGGGTACGAAGTGGATCACGGTGATGCCGGTCGCCTCGACCACCTTGGCAATCGCAGAAGGTTCGCGGTGAAGCCCCGGCGGCAACATGACAAGTCGGGCGCCAACAAGGAGCGGCCAGAAAAACTCCCACACCGAGACATCGAACCCGTAAGGGGTCTTCTGGAGCACGCGATCATCGGCTTCGAGGGCGTGCTTCTGCTGGATCCACCGCAGCCGGTTGACGATCCCCGCGTGCGTGTTCATCACCCCCTTCGGGGCCCCGGTCGAGCCCGACGTGTAGATCACGTAGGCCAGATCATCCGCCGTGGCGATGTCGTCGAGTGGTCCGTCGTCGAAGGCGGCGAGTTCCTGCCGCTGGGCATCGACCTGAAACACCTCGCCGACTGCACTCCCGATGGGACCAGCCACCCGGTCACGAAAACGCTCCTGAACGAGGACCACCGGCGGCGAAGCGCTCGTGAGCATCGTCGAGAGTCTTGCCGGCGGCACCTCCGGGTCGAGCGGCAGATACGCGCCGCCGGCGGCGACGATTCCTAGCAGCGCCACCACCATCTCAACCGACCGCTCCATGCACACGGCCACCGGCACGTCGCGGCCGACGCCCCGTGACCTCAGGAACCGGGCCAACCGGTTCACCCGCCCGGCAAGCTCGGCATAGGAGAGGATTTCGTTGCCACTCTCGAGCGCCACCGCCGCCGGCGTGCGGCAAACCTGCGCCGAAAAGAGCTCTTGGAGCGTGGCGGGGGGCCCGAGGTCGGTCGCCGTGGCGTTGAAGTCGTGAAGAACCCGCCGCTGCTCGTCGCCAGCGAGCAGATCGATGTCTCTGATCGCCACGCCCGGATTGGCGGCCACCGCCCCGAGGAGCGAGATGAATCCAGCGACAAACCGCTCGACGTCGGCGCTGACGAGAACATCGGTCGAGTACTCCACCGTCCCCTCGATCCCATCGCGGTCCGCCACGAGGGAGAGCGTGAGGTCGAAACGGCTCGTGCCGGTGTCGACGTCGACTTTCTCCATCCGCGTTGGCCCCACGGTCCACGTCGGTTCGGTCGGCTCGAGGAACACGAACATCACGTTGGTCACCGGATGGCGGCGACCGGCTTGGCGGCCGGGAACAGAGGTGACGATCTCGTCGAAGGGCAACTGACCGTGGTCGAGGGCCGTGAGGAACGTGTCTCGCACCCGTCGGATCGCAGCGCCGGCCGGGCCCTGCGCGAGCGCGGGGTCACCTCCCCAGCGGACACGGATGGGAAGCGTGTTGAGGAAACAGCCCACCACTTCTTCGAGGCCTTCCACGCCACGCCCCGCGACCGGCGTGGCGATGACCGTGTCCTCGCTGCCGGTGGCCCGATGAACCCACGCGTGAAACGCCGCGAACAGGGCAGAAAAAAGGGTGGCATCAGCCTCCCGGGCGATCCCCCGCCAGGCGTCGGCGACGGAAACGTCGAGTCGGAAGCGGCGTGTTTTACCCCGAGACGTTGCCGCTTCAGCGTGACCAATCACCCCTGGCCAACGGACGCCGTCGGGGATCCCCGTCAGCTCGGCAGTCCAAAAGTTCCTATCCGCGACCGGATCGAGTGGCCCGGCGATCGCCGGCACCGCCATCGGAGCGAAGGCGGTCGATGCGTTGAGAGTCCCTGACGATTCCAGCGACACGTAGGCCCGGCCGAGATCGGCCAGACAGACATCGATCGACCAATCGTCGATGATCGCGTGGTGGAAATTGAGGAGGAGAACGCCGTGCGGGGCCGCCGCGGGAAACAGCGTCGCCCGCCACAGCGGCGCCGTCGCCAGGTCAAAGGGAATCCGGGCGTGGGCCCGCAGCGCCGCCTCAATCCCCGTCTCGTCAACAAAGGGCTCTTCCGACCAGGGCAGCGGCACCCTTTCCACCGGCGCGATCCGCTGCACCGGGCCATCATCTCCGGCCTCGAGACTGGTTCGCAGCGCTGGATGGCGCGCTAGCACCCGTTGGAGCGCTGCGCGAAAGCGATCCCAGTCGATCGGCCCATCGGGGCGGAACCCGAACGGCTGGTTGTAGGTGGCCCGATCGGGAAGCAGCGTCTGGAGAAACCACATCGCTCGCTGCGCGGGAAGAGCCGGCACGGTCGTAGCGTCTCCGGATACGCCTGCGGTCAGCGACCGCGGAGCGTCAGGCAAGGGGACGGGGGCCGCGCCGAACCAATGGGCTGCGATCGCCGCTACGGTCGGGTGATCAAAGACATTACGAACCGATGCGTTGATCCCGAATCGCTTCCGAGCCCGCGCCACCAGACGCATCGCTGAGAGCGATGTGCCCCCGGCGTCGAAGAAGTCGTCGTGACGACGCGGCACGCCTCGGCCGAGCACGGCAAGCCAGAGCTCCGCGATCGCCTGCTCGGCACCATCCAACGGCCTCTCGTCGGTGACGTCAGCCCCGACCTCCGCTCGCTCCGGAAGCGGGCTTCGTTCGAGGGAATGTCGGTCGAGCTTGCCGTTGGGGGTGAGTGGCAAGCCTTCATGGACGCCGATCCGGAGGGGAATCATCGCCGCCGGGAGCCGGGCCGCCAGCCAGGCGACAAGTTCGGAGGGGACGATCGCTGTGCCAGGCACAGGCACGACGTGCGCGACGAGGAACAATGTGCCAGTATCGTCACGCCTGACAACAACGGCCGCCTCGGCGACGAGCGGATGCCCGGCGAGTACCGCCTCGATCTCGTCTGGCTCGACCCGATGGCCGCGAATCTTCACCTGCCGATCGGCTCGGCCAAGGTATTCGAGACGGCCGTCTTCGCGCCACCGTCCGATGTCACCGCTGCGGTACATCCGGCGACCGGGTTCGGCGGCAAACGGATCGTCGATGAAGCGTTCGGCCGTCAGATCGGCCCTCCCCACGTAACCGCGGGCCAGGCAATCACCGCCGATCCAGATCTCCCCGGCGACGCCCACTGGCACCGGCTCCATCGCCCCGTCGAGCACCCGGATGGAGGCGCCAGCAACGGGACGGCCGATCACCGGCAGATTGGGCCAATCGCTCGGGTCGCCGTCGATGATCTGCGAGGTGACGACATGACTCTCCGTCGGGCCGTACTGGTTCCAGAGGATGCAGGCGGGGAGACGCGAGAAGAACCCGCGGATGGCAGGGCCGATGCGGAGTTGCTCCCCGGCGACGATGACTTCGCGCAGTGACGATGGGAACCGTCCCGTCGCCAGCGCTCCCTCCGCGAGGTGCTCGAGGACCGCCACCGGCAGGAAGATCCGCTCCACCGCGGAATCGATCAGAAGTTCGAGGAGCAGTGCCGGATCGAGCCTCGCCTCTTCCGGCACGATCACGAGTTCACCACCGGACAGCCACGTGGAAAACAGCTCCTGGAAGGAGACGTCGAAGCCGGCACTGGCAAACTGAAGCGTCCGTGCCCCGCGCCCGACGACGGACTCGCGACACTGCCAGGCAACCAGATTGGCGATGGGACCGACCGGCATCTCCACGCCCTTCGGGACGCCGGTCGACCCCGAGGTGAAAAGGATGTAGGCGAGGTGGTCGTTGCCCTGGTCGTGCGGCACCTCCCCCGCCGGCTCGGCGGTGACTTCATCTGCCAGAACACCGGAGTCGATCCGCACGGTGCGAGGTCTGGCCCCCTCGGGCGGAATCGAGTTGCAGAGCGTCTCGACGAGCGCGGCGGTCCGGCTGCCGGACACGATGAACGAACAGCCGGCAATTGCCACCATCGATGCGAGTCGTTCCGTGGGCAGCGTCGGATCGAGCGGCACGCAGCAGGCCTTCGTCATGAGCACGCCAAGGATCGCGGCCTGGAGTTCGGGCGAGCGCGGCAGGCAGATCCCGACAGGCATGCCTTTGGCCGCGCCCGCGTGGCGAAGCCGCGTCGCAATCTGCTCGCCATGCGCGTGCAATTCACGGTAGGTCCAACGCTCCGCCCACCATGTCACGGCGATGGCATCGGGGGTCGCCTCCACCTGATCACGGAACGGCTCGAGCAGGCCACCAGACGGGGTTGAGGACTCATCACTGCCGGCAAGGACCTGGAGCATCTGCTGTCGGCCGGCTGCATCGAGGAGCGACGCCCGCGCGACAGGTGCCGTGGGTGCCGAGAGAACCGAGCGGAGGAAGATGGAAAACGACGCCGCAAAACCGGCGATCGTCTCGGGATCGAACCGCCTTCGGTCGTACTCGAACGCCCCCTGCAGGACCCTCCCGTCCCCCTCCAGGAAGAGCGTCAGATCGAACTTCGCCGTCCCCGTTTCGACCAGGATCGGCGCGCAGGAAACGCCATCGAGCAGCGCCGATGCCAGCCCCTTGTCGGTGTGGACAAAGAGCGTCGTCACGATCGGCGACCTTTCGCCGGCCCGAGCATGGGCCGCTGCGGCCACGATCTCGTCGAACGGCAGATCCCGATGCGAGACGGTGGCAAGGAACGTTTTCGTTACCTCCCCGATGAGGTTCGTGAACGTCCTCCGGGCAGCTTCGTCGTCGTCCCAGTGGACGCGGACGGGGAGGGTGTTGAGGAAGCAATTGACCGACTCTTGAACCTCGGGCGTGCTCCGCAACGACACCGGCGTACCGACAACGATGTCATCGGCACCGGATACGCGATGGAGCCAGCCGTGGAATGCCGCCAGCAGGATCTGAAAGAGCGTCGCGCCGGTCTCGCGGGAGATTCCATGGAGCGCCGCCGTGAGATCGCTATCGATCAAGAACCGATGAATTCCCCCGGTCGTCCTGTCCTCCCAGGGAGATGAAAGCCCCGGCCAAGGAAGTTCGCCGGTGGCGTCAGCCAACGTCTTCCGCCAAAACCGAGCGCAGCGATCCCGATCGGCCGGACCGAGGCCCGGGATACCGAGGTGAGATTCGGCTGCGGCTGGCCGTGCCCCCTCCGATTTCTCTTCCGCCGGTCTGGCAAACTCGCGGAGGAGGAGTTCGATCGACCAGTCATCGATGATCGCGTGGTGGAACGTGAGGAGCAGGATGCCGTGTGGGGCCGCCTGCGGAAACAGCGTCGCCCGCCACAGCGGCGCTGTCGCCAGCTCGAAGGGAATCCGGGCGTGGGCCCGCAGCGCCGCCTCAATCCCCGTCTCGTCAACTCCAGGCTCCACCGACCATGGAACCGACACCCGGTCGATGGACAACACCCTCTGCACCGGGCCACCGTCGTCAGCCTCGAACGCCGATCGCAAGGCCGGATGCCGCACCATCGTCCGGAAAAGCGTCTCCTGAAATCGCTCCCAGTCGATCGGTCCCTCGGGACGAAACGCAAACGGCTCGTTGTTGGTGGCCCGATCGGGAAGAAGGGCATCGAGGAGCCACATCCCTCGTTGCGCCGGCAGCGCCGGAAAGATCCGTTCTTCCGTGGGCGGAATCGTGGGGGCCGCTGTGAAGCCTCCGGCGGCCATGCTCCCAGTTCCGTCGGCCACCGCCGCATCAATCACCGCCGCCAAGCGCGAGACGGTTCTGGTCTCGAAGACCGTGGTAACCGGCAGCCGAACGCGAAACTCGCGCTCGATCGCCGCCATGAGGCGCATCGCCAGCAGCGAGTGGCCGCCGAGGGTGAAGAAGTCGTCGTCGCGACCGAGGGCCTGACGACGGAGGAGGGCGTGCCACAACGAGGCGACGCGCGACTCGGTTCCAGGGCGCGGTCGTTCAACTCTGTCATCCGCAAGAAGGGCGAGAAGGGCCTTGCGATCGACCTTGCCGTTGGTGTTGACCGGCAGGGCGACGATCGGCACCAGGCGTGCCGGCACGAACGCCGGCGGGAGGCGGCCCTCGAGCCATGCGTGGAGTCCGTCGATCGGCTGGAGACTGCCATCCCGGCGGGCGACGAAAGCCGCCAACGCCGTCTCACCATCATGCCTGAAGGGGAGCACGGCAACGGCTTGCACGGCGGAGTGGCTGAGGAGCGTGTTCTCGATTTCCCCCGGCTCGACACGGTAGCCGCGGATCTTGACCTGCTGATCCATCCGCTCGACGAAGAGGATCGTGCCGTCGGGGAGGCGCCGGCAACGGTCACCGGATCGGTACATCCCTTTCCCCTCACCGTCGGGGCGGGGGTCGGCCACAAACGTGCCCTCGCTGCCGGAGAGATAGCCCTTGGCAACCCCCGAACCACCGATCCAGAGCTCTCCAGGCTCGCCATCGGAGACGATCTGCCCGTCGGCCGACATGATGAGGCAGGAGGTGTGCGCGAGTGGCCGGCCGATCGGCACCGATCCATGGGGAAAGGTATCAGCCGGATCGATGACCTGCGTGCAAGCGAAGGTGGTGGTCTCGGTCGGTCCGTAGCCATTCGTAAGACGGATGCCGGGGAGCGCCTCGAACGCCCGGCGCACATGCGCGACCGAAAGTACATCTCCGCCTGTCAGCACGTGCCGGACCGGGGAGAGGGTCTCCGGGGCTAGATCGATGACACGGTTGAACAGCCCAGCGGTGAGCCAAAGACAGGTGATCCGCCCTGCCTGCACGACCTCACCGAACCGATGCAGTTCGAAGTACCGGTCGGGGTAGATCACCACCGTGCCGCCATGGAGCAATGGCCCCCACAGCTCGAACGTCGACGCGTCGAAGGCCGTCGGCGCCGCCATCAAGGTCCGCAGCTCAGGGCCAAAGTCGGCGTAGGTCTGCCCGATGACCAGCCCAACCACCGCGCGGTGGGGCACCACCACCCCCTTCGGAGTGCCCGTCGAGCCCGACGTGAACATCACATACGCCGGATCCTCCGGGTCGTAGGCTGGCTCCTCGCCATCCTCGATCCTGTCGAGCCCGGAATCCGTGAGGCACCGGCCGAGTGGGAGGCACGCGAGCCCAGGCCGCGCCCGGAGCAGGGGAGAGCAGGCCTCGTCCTCTTGCGCGGTCACGATCGCGGTCACCCCCGCAGCGTCAACCATCGATGCGAGGCGCTCGGCCGGATCATCGATTGGCAGCGGTGCATAGGCGGCGCCGCAGCGGAGCACGGCGAGGACCGCGACGACGAACTCGACCGATCGCCCGATCCCGATGCCAACGATCGCCCCGGGGCTGACGCCAGCCCTGCGCAGATCAGCCGCGAAACAGCGACTCGCGGCGGCGATCTCGGCGTAGGTCCACCGTTGCTCGCCGCACTCAATCGCGACCGCATCGGGGCGGGCGGCCGCCCGCTGATCGAACACCCGATGCACGCACGACCTCCACGCAACGCCGGGCGGTGTGGCAGATGAGTGATCAGCTGGCGGGTTTGACATGAAGTGGCGGCGACAGGGCCGAAAAGACCGGTGTGAAGACGCGATATTATGACAGTCACCCAGCTCCTATTCCATGGATCGGGGAAGCCCTCGATCCACCAGACCATCGATCCTTCGTCCTCATCCACGATGCCCCCCATCCCGCTCCTCCTCGCCGACTGCGACGCCTGGGAGCCGACGGCCTTCGTGGCCAGTCTCTCCGCCGACGAGCGGGCACGCGCCGATCGCTTCCGGCAGACCGTCGATCGCGATCGCTTCATCGTCCGCCGCGGGCTCCTGCGCCGGCTCCTTGGGGAGCGACTCGGGGTCGAAGCCTCGCGCGTGCCGCTCGCCCCCGGCCCGGCCGGCAAGCCGACGCTTGCTGCCGCCGAGATCCGCCGCGCGGGAGGAGCCACCGCCGATGGCGCGCCGTGCTTCAATCTCGCGCGGAGCGGTGGCCTCGCGTTCTATGCATTCCTCTCCCCGGAGGACGCGCGGGCCGTCACCGGCCCCGCCGCCCCCGATGGCCTAGCACTCGGCGTCGATCTCGAACGGATCGACACCGACAGGCGCTCGCTTGCCGACCTTCGACGAATCGCCGAGCACTTCGCGCCGGAGGAGACGAGTTTCTTGCAGTCGCTCCCCGATGCAAGAGCGGCAGAAGTCTTCTACCGGCTCTGGACCTGCAAGGAGGCCTGCCTCAAGTGCCTCGGCACGGGGATCGGTGGAGGTGGGCCGACACTCGCCGACATCGTCATCGCCCTCAATCCTGACGGCACGGCCAGCGGCGCCGCCAGGACCGCCTCGGGGCAGTCCTGGCGGGTCGCTTGTTTCGCGCCGTGCGCCGGCTATACCGCAGCGGTCGCGGTGCCGTTCGCGGAGGCGACGAGTGGAGGAAATCTCCCCCTCGAAGTCGCCGTGCAGCGTGTCGAGCCCGAGGCGGCGGAGCGAGCGGTCAGCCGCGTGGCCGCACCGCCCCCTGAACGCGCCCCGGGAGCCCCATGATCCGCAGGAAGCCCTCGGCATCGGTCTGGTCGTAGGAACCGCCCCCCTCCATCGACGCGATCGCCGCATCGTAGAGGCTGTTGGGGCTCGTCCGGCTCTTCACGAGCATGTTCCCCTTGTAGAGGTTGAGCTCGACGGTGCCGGTGACCGGCTTTTGGGCCTCACGGATGAAGGCCGAGAGGGCGTCCATCTTCGCGCAGTACCAGAAGCCGTAATAGACCATCTCCGCTACCTCAGGCGCGATCCGGTCGCGGAGGTGGACGAGGTCACGGTCGAGGGTGAGCTGCTCGACAAGCCGGTGGGCCTCGTAGAGGAGCGTCATGCCCGGCGCCTCGTAGACGCCGCGGCTTTTCATGCCGACGAACCGGTTCTCGACGATGTCAGACCGGCCGACGCCGTTGCGGCCGCCTATTGTATTGAGCTCGAGGACGATCTCGTGGGGAGCAAGCGCCTTGCCGTTGACCTTCGTCGGCACCCCCGACTCGAAGTCGATCCGCACCGTCTCCGGCTTCTCCGGGGCCTGTTGCGGCGAGACCGTCATCCCGAACTCGACCAACTCGAAGCCGTCGGTTGTCATCTCCTCGAGGAGGCCGGCTTCGTAGCTGGTGTGGAGGCAGTTCTCATCAGAGCTATAGGGCTTCCCCTTCGAGGCCTTTACGGGGATGTTGCGCTCGTCGCAGAAATCGATGAGCTCGGTGCGGCCGGGGAAGCGCTCGCGAAACTCACGGATCCGCCACGGGGCGAGGACGGCGATCTTCGGATCGAGCGCCTCGGCGGCGAGTTGGAAGCGGCACTGGTCGTTCCCCTTGCCGGTGGCGCCGTGGGCGAACACCGAGGCCCCCTCGCGGTGGGCGATGTCGACGATCACCTTCGAGATCAGTGGCCGGGCGATCGACGTACCGAGGAGGTAGGTTCCCTCGTAGCGGGCCTGCCACTGAAGGACCGGGAAGGCGAAGTCGCGGCAGAGTTCCTCGCGGACATCGACGATCTCGGCGTGGATGGCGCCGCAGGTGCGGGCTTTCTCGAGCGTCGCCGCCCGGTCCTCGCAGGGCTGGCCGAGGTCGACGTAGACGGCGATCACGTCATAGCCGCGCTCGATGAGCCAGCCGAGGATCACGGAGGTGTCGAGCCCCCCCGAATACGCCAGCACACACTTGGTCCGCTTTCCGCTCACGAAGATCCCTCGCTCGATGGTGGTTCGATTCGCCGCCGCCCGGTTTCCGGTCGTTCCGAGATCGGCATTTCTCCCCCCGGCCGTGAGCCGGAGAGGCGTCAGACTTCCTTGACGAGGGCCATATTATGGCCTCCCGTCCCGAAGCCGACACCCGCCACGAAGACGATTCTGTCTCCTTTGGTGAGCCGTCCGCCGGCCAGGCCCCAGGCGGTGACATGGGCAAAGAGGGCATCGACATCGGTCGAGACCGTGCCTGCCAGAGGCGTCACTCCCCAGTAGAGGGCCATCTGCCGGAGGGTGGTGACGTTGTCGCTGACCCCGACGGTCGGCACCGCCCCGCGGCGCTTCGAGCGGGCGATCGCCGTCACGCCCGTCCGGCTGGCGACGACGATGAGGCGGGCGCCGATGTCGGCAGCAATCCGGCCGGCGCCGTCGACGACCGCCTGGGTGATCGGGTGGAGCCCCTCCGGGGTGACCTCCGGCGTCACCGCATCGACGGCGGCCGCCAACCACGGGGCCCGCTGCCGTTCCTCGAGCGACAGCCAGCGGTCGGCGAGGTACTGCGACTCGGTCGCCCGGGCGATCCGCCGCATCATTTCGACGACGAGGCGCGGGTGATCGCCGATCGCGGTCTCGCCGGAGAGCATGCAGGCGTCGGCGCCGTCGAGGATCGCGTTGGCGACGTCGGTCGCCTCGGCCCGCGTCGGCCGTCGCGAATGTTGCATGCTGTCGAGCATCTGGGTGGCGACGATCACCGGCTTTTGATATCGCTGGCAGACGCGAATGATCCGCTTTTGCACCATCGGCATCGTGGCGACGTCGATCTCCACGCCGAGATCGCCGCGGGCGACCATGACGACGTCGGCCGCCTCGACGATTGCTTCCATGGCGTCGACCGCCTCGCGCTTCTCGATCTTGGCGACGACGCGGGCCAACGAGCCGCGCGTCCGCAGGAGCTCCTTGAGGAGGCGAACCTCGACGGGCGAGCGGACGAACGACAGGCTGACGAAGTCGGCCCCGGCGCCGGCGGCCCACTCGGCATGCTCCCAGTCGGCGGAGGTCATGGCGGCGACGGAGAGCTTCACGCCGGGAAGATTGACCCCCTGACGACTGCGGACCGTGCCCCCCTGAACGACGCGGCAGACGACGCTGTCGGGGCGCCGCTCCTCGACGACCAGCGCCACCGTGCCATCGGCGAGCATCACCGGATCCCCGGGCCCGAGCTCGTCGACGAGCGGCGCGTAGGTGGTCGTGAAGGTGTCGGTGGTCGATTCCGCGTTGCCGCGGACGAATCGCACCCGTCCCCCCTCGACACACTCCACCCCGCCCCCGGGGAGCTCCCCGAGGCGGATCTTCGGACCGGCAAGGTCGACAAGCACCCCCACGGGGCGGACCAACTCGTCAGACATCCGCCGGACGCGGTCGAGGGTCGCCTGGTGTTCCGCCACCGAACCGTGGGCCATGTTGAGGCGGAAGACATCGACGCCAGCTTGGATGAGCCCGCCGATCGCCTGCTCCGACGAGGAGGCCGGGCCGAGCGTCGCGACAATCTTCGTGCGGACGAGCTCCGGGTCAGCACCGTGCCGGCGCGCCGAGCCGGCCTCGGCCGAAGCGCGGGAATCCCTGGCTGGATCGGTCGAGGAGGTGGACATGGAGCCCTCCGAAGGTGGGATAGGGAAGGGCAGGGGCGGCTGGGTGAGCGCGAAACAGCCTACCGCGGGAGCCAGCGGGCGCGAATCAGGGACGCATCCGCCGCCCCGCCATTCGCCGCGCCGCTACACTCCGCTCCATGAACGCCTCATCCAACAGGCCCCGCACATCTTCCTGGCAAGGCCGGCGTGTGATCGTCGCCGGGGGCACCAGTGGCTTCGGGCTCGTCCTCGCTCGCCACCTCCTCGAGGCCGGTGCGAGCGTGCTGCTCGTGGGCCGGTCGGCCGATGGTGTTCGTCGGGCCCTCGAGCGGCTCCCCGAGCCACTGACCGGATCGAAGAGCCTCGGCACCGCCGCCGATCTGGCCCGCCCCGGGGAAGGGGGGCGCGTCGTCGGGGAGGCCCTCGACCGGCTCGGGGGCGTCGATGACCTGTTCTTTTCCGTCGGCCGATCGGGGAGGGCCCGGATCCTCGACACGTCGGCCGAGCAACTCGCCGGCTTCCTCGACGCCAATCTCCGCACCGCCGTGGAGATCACCACGGCCGCCGCCGAAGACGTTGCCCGCGCCCAGGGCCACATGGTCTACATCGGAAGTCTCGCCGGAAAGCTCGTCACGCCGCTGATGGGGCCGTATGCGGTGGCGAAGTCGGCTCTCGCCGCCTACGTCGACGCGGTCCGCCTCGAGATGGCCCCCCAGGGGACGCACGTGCTCCTGGTATCCCCTGGGCCGATCCGCCGCGAGGACGCGGATGACGACGCCACGTTCGACCGCTACGCCGACGAGGTGGCGGCCGCCGGCCTGCCGCCCGAGGCGAACCGCCCCGGCGGCGGCGCCCCCTTGAAGCGGCTCGATCCCGACCGCTTGGCGGAGCAGGTTCTCGAGGCCTGCCGGCGGCGAACGAGCGAGCTGGTCGTCCCCAGAAAAGCGGCCTGGCTCGCCGGGCTCGTGGAGTGGTTCCCCGACTGGGGGAGACGACTGCTCTCGCGCTTCACTCCCGCGCCGTCGAAGGCCCCGTAAAGCCTGTGGCGGTAGGATTGGCCGCGGGCTGGGGCTGACACATGTTTCGGCCTGACGCTACCATCGTCCCGCAGGACGGCGCCCGGCGGAGCGGGTCTGTACACTTTCGCGTGCCCAACAGCGGCTCGCGGCATCGGAGGAGATTCGATTCATGGCGGCGAAAGAGGCATTCCCCGGCATCGGCCCGATCCGTTACGAGGGCCCGGGCACGAAGAACATGCTCGCCTTCCGGCACTACGACGCCAACGTGATCGTCGAAGGCCAGCCGATGCGCGACCACTTCCGATTCGCCGTCTCCTACTGGCACACCTTCCGCGGCACAGGCAGCGATCCATTCGGGGCCGCGACGATGATCCGCCCGTGGGAAATCGGTGGCGACTCCCTCGCCGCCGCGGTCGCCCGCGTCGATGTCGCTTTCGAGTTCATGGAGAAACTCGGGGTCGGCTTCTACTGCTTCCACGACCGTGACGTCGCCCCGGAGGGGAAGACCCTCGCCGAGAGTCACACCAACCTCGACACCGTTGCCGCAGCCCTCCGCACCCACCAGGAGCGGACCGGCATCAAGCTCCTCTGGGGCACCGCCAATCTCTTCTCCCACCCCCGCTACGTCCACGGCGCGGCCACGAGCTGCAACGCCGAGGTCTTCGCCTACGCAGCGGCCCAGGTGAAGAAGGCCCTCGAGACGACTCATGCCCTCGGCGGGGCCGGGTACACGTTCTGGGGTGGCCGGGAAGGCTATCAGTGCCTGTGGAACACCGACATGAAGCGCGAGATCGACCACCTCGCCAAGTTCATGCACATGGCCGTCGACCATGCCAAGAAGATCGGCTTCACGGGCCAGTTCTACTTCGAACCGAAGCCGCGTGAACCTACCAAGCACCAATACGACTACGACTGCGCCACCTGCATCAACTTCCTCCAGACCTACGGCCTGGAGAAGTATGTGAAGATGAACATCGAGACCAACCACGCCACGCTCGCCGGCCACGAGATGCAGCACGAGCTCGAAGTCGCCGGCATGCAGGGCTACCTCGGCTCGATCGACGCCAATACCGGTGACACCCTCGTCGGCTGGGATACCGACCAATTCCCCACCGACATCTACCTGACGACGAGGATCATGCTCACGATCCTCAAGTACGGCGGCCTGAACCCCGGCGGCGTCAATTTCGACGCCAAGGTGCGGCGGGAGAGCTTTGAGCCCATCGACCTCTTCCACGCCCACATCGGCGGCATGGATGCCTTTGCCAGGGGGCTGAAGATCGCCGCGGCGATGCGGGCCGATGGAGCCCTGCAGAAGCTCATCGACGAGCGCTACGCGAGCTGGTCGGGCCTGCTGGGGCGGCGGATCGATGCCGGGAGCGAGAGCTTCGAATCGCTTGAAAAGGAGATGCTCGCCAAGGGGGATTCGGCCCCGTGCGGCAGCGGCCGGCAGGAGCTCTTCGAGAACCTCGTCAACACCTACATTTGATCGCCTCCGAGAGAACCCCGTTGTCCGTCCCCGCGAGCCATTCCCGCATGCAGGCAAAGATCAACGAACATTCCTGCATTCGATCCGTTTCTCCGTCCAACGGCCCGCCGCTCCCCAGGCGGACGCTGCTGACGGCGGCGTTGGCCGCGGGTCTGGCAACCGTGATCGGCACCGGCGGTTGCGCCGCCCCACGCCGGACCGCGGCGAAGAAACTCCTCGAATCGATCGCAAAGGCGAACCGCCGGCATTTGATCGCCTTCAAGCAGTTCGAGGACATCGTCGCCGCCCGCCTCGACGAGGGGGACACGGCCGCGAATGACGACGTCGTGGCCTCGCTTGAAAAGCTCAAAGCATCGATCGCCACGCAGCTCGAAGAATCCGTGGCTTGGGAAGTGCCCGACACGACCGAAGCGACGTCCCTCGTCTCCACCTACCGGCGGGTTGCCACGGCACGACAGAAGCTGATGGTGGATTTCGAGACGCCGTTCCTGGAGACGATCCGCAATCCGATCCTTCCTCCGGCCGAGCGGACCAAGAAGGCGGGCCAGCTCTTTCAGTCGATGAGCATCGCCGAAAACTCGCTCCTCATGGATCTCCGCCGCGCCCAACGCACCTTCGCCGGGGCGATGGGGGTCTTCTCCTACGAATGACGTGCCGTTTCGCTGGCGGCGGCGATGAACAGCGCCGCCGCCGGACGCTTTAGCGACCGGGGGCCGAGGTCACTGCCACCTCGAGCGCCTTGCGAACGCGTTCGAGGCGTTCGACATCGACGATCTTTCCTCCCGTCTGATCGGTGACATGGAATCCGTCGACCACCTGATCGAGGTAGGTGCCGACCTTTGCCGATCGGACCGACAGCCCGGCGTCAAACAGCGTGGAGGCGATCCGGTAGAGGAGGCCAGGGGCATCGGTGGCGAACACCTCGACGATCGTCGAGGTATCCGAACTGGCGTTGTCGATCGCCACCCGGACAGGATGGCCTCCGGCTGGACTGGGGCGCGGAGCGAGGGGATTGAGGCGGGGAGTGAACGTCGGGGCCCGGTCGGCCTTGATCCCCGCGCGGATCGCCGTGGCGATGTCGGCAAACCGATCAGGGGGCGGAGCGCCGGTGAAATCGGGATCGAGCACGGTGAAGTGATCGATCACGATCCCGTCGTCGAGGGTGTGGATGCCGGCGGCGAGGATCTCGAGGCGCTGGCTCGTCAGGGCCCCGGTCACCCGATGGAAAACGCCCGGCGCCACGCTCTCCCTGGTGCCCACCGTGACCGCTACCGTCGAGGTGTCAGGCTGCCACCGGGTGGCGACGAAGATGCCGTCGGCGGGGAGCCGGGCTAGTTGCACCAACTCCTCGAGAATCTGTTGGGGGGGAAGGTCGCGGAGCGTCGCCGACGGCAATTGCCGACCGATCCGCACGACCGGGTCGTCAGGCTCCCATTCCTCGAGGAGCGTTTCGAGCCCGCGCCGGTGATAGTCGGCCGAGAGCGACGGGCCCTCGCCGTCGAGGACGCGGAGGGTCCGGGCGTGGAGATCGGCGAGGAGATCTGATTTCCACTCCGTCCACACCCCCGGCCCGACCGCCGTGACGTCGGCGGCGGTGAGGAGCGTGAGCATCGCGAGCACTTCGGGCGACCCCACCTCGCAGGCGAAGCGAACGACGAGCGCCGGGTCGCTGGAGTCGCGCCGGAAGGCGAGATGGGCCATGACGAGATGACGATGGACGAGGAAGGAGAGGATCTCCCCCTCGTCGGTGGAAAGACCGAGGCGGACTGCCACGCGCTCGGCGATCCTCCGGCCAACATCGCTGTGGTCCTCCTCGTACCCCTTCCCGAGATCGTGGATGAGCAGCGCGAGCAGGAGCAGACGCCTCCGCCCCAGATGCCGCCACAGGTTCGCCATCCATCCCTTCGCGGCGCCGTGGGCGACCGCTGCCTCGACCGCACGGATCGAATGCTCGTCGACGGTGTATTTGTGATAGTTGTTGAATTGGACGAGATCGCGGGCGTGGGCGAACTCGGGGATGATCCGTTCCAGCAGCCCGATGTCGTGGAGCCGACGGAGGGAGGCGCCGAGCCGCTCGGGCCGGTCGAACAGTGCCAGAAACCCCGCACAAACATCGGCGGGGAGCGCCGCTGCGACCGTCCCCCCGGCATCGGCCGACGCCCCGACTGCACCCCGGATCGCATCCCAGGTGTCGCTGTCGATCGGCCAGCCGTACGCCTGCGAGAGTTCGACGAGACGGAGGATCGCCGCCAGGCTCGCGGCCACCTCGGCGCGCCGGGCCGGCAGGACGGCGACCGTCGTCGGCCCGACGAGGTAACGATCGTCGACGCGGTGAGAGAGGATTCCGCTCACCCAGGAAACCCGCCGCGGCCGTCGGACCGCCCGGTTGTTGACGTTTTCCACGATCCGGACCACGTCGCGGGTATGTCGGAAATACTCCCGCATGAACACCTCGACCGGGAGGAGGCCCGGGGGGGAAGGCAGGCCCCGAGCCTCCGCCAGACGCTGCTGCTCCGGACGCGTGAGATCGTCCGCTGCCCGGCCGGCGGCGAGATGGAGATCGATGCGGATGCCGGTGAGGTAGTCGAGCGCGGCATCGAGCGCCGCGACGTCGCGGGGGGCAAGCATGCCGGCCGCGACCAGCGCCGCGTCGTCGGTGGTGCCGTGGGTGACATACCCGAGCCAGTGGACGAGGTGGAGATCGCGCAAGCCCCCCGGCGATCGCTTCACGTTCGGCTCGAGCAACGCCGCCGACTCTCCGTACCGGGCGGCCTCTTTCCCCCGTGCCTCACAGAGCTTGGCGGCCATCCGCTCAGGCGCCCGACGGGCAAGCGCAGCCAGATCGCGGGAGAGCTTGTCGAACGGCTCCCCGGCGCCGGAGGGCCCATCCAGGAGGCGGGCTTCGATAAGCGTGCTAAACACCGTGGCGTCGGTCCGGGCCAAGCGGGTCGCCTCCGACACCGTTCGCACGCTCTGCCCCACCTCCAGCCCGATGTCAAAGAGATCCTGGAGAAGGCGACGCGCCGCGGCCGCGACGACCGAGTCGGCCGAGGGGGGATGGAGGAG
>CAMARC010000002.1 GCA_945860405.1 Candidatus Kuenenia stuttgartensis
TGGCCGGTCTTCATCCCCTCGACACAGGCGACGCCATCCTCCTCCGCCTTGTGGGCGAGCATCGGCCCCGGGATGCAGTCGCCGATCGCCCACACGCCGGCGGCCGACGTGCGGAACAAGCCGTCAACCGGAACATACCCGCGCTTGTCGGGCTGGATGCCGACGGAGTCGAGGCCGATGTCGGCGGTGGCCGGGCGCCGCCCCGTGGCGGCGAGCACGCGATCGCAGTGAATCGGCTCGAGCCCCTCACACTCCACCACCGCGCCGCCTGACTTGGTCGCGCGGGCACCTTTCACCTTGGCGCCAAGACGGATGTCGAGCCCCTGCTTGCGGAATTGCACGAGCGCCTCCGAAGCGATGTCGGCATCGATTCCGGCCAGGATCCGATCGGCGTACTCGAGCACCGTCACCTTGGCACCGAGGCGGCGCCAAACGCTGCCGAGCTCGAGACCGATGTAACCGCCGCCGATGACGACCAGATGCCCGGGGACGACGTCGTAGGAAAGCGCCTCGGTGCTCGTTCCCACGACGCCACCGTCGACTTCGACGCCGGGGAGAACGATGCTCGAGCTCCCCACCGCGAGGATGATCCGGGCCGACTCTAGGAGCGACTTCGTGCCGTCGGCCCCGGTCACTTCGACGCGCCCCGGCCCGGCGAGCCGGCCGGTGCCAAGGATCCGGGCGATCTTGTTCTTCGCGAGGAGGCCGTCGATTCCTTTGCAGAGCGTGGCAACAACTTCGTCCTTGCGTTTGAGCATCGCGGCGAGATCGAGGGCCACCGAGCCGACCTGGACCCCGTGGAGGGCGAGCTCACCGCGCGCCTCCTCGTACTTGTGGCTCGACTCGAGGAGCGCCTTGGAGGGGATGCAGCCGACCCGGAGGCAGGTCCCGCCGAGGCGGTCCTCCTTCTCGATCACCGCGGCGGAGAAACCGAGTTGGGCGGCACGGATGGCTGCCACATAGCCGCCGGGACCGGCGCCGATCACCAGCACGTCGTACGCTTGCATCGGCCAGCCTGCTCCTCTCACTCGCCCGCCATCGGCCGGGGACCTTCCCCGACCATCCGCCACGGCATCCCCTCGTCGGGGCGTGCCGGCCGGTGAATCACCCCGTCGACGAACGTACGGCTCAGACTTCGAGGATCAGACGGGTCGGATCCTCGATCGTGTCCTTGATTTTCTTGAGGAATGTCACCGCCTCGCGACCATCGACGAGGCGATGGTCGTACGTCAGCGCCAGGTACATCATCGGCCGGATCACCACCTGCCCATCGACGGCCACGGGGCGGTCGGTGATCGCGTGGAGGCCGAGGATGCCGCTCTGCGGCGGGTTGATGATCGGCGTGCTCATCATCGATCCATAGACGCCGCCGTTGGAGATCGTGAACGTCCCCCCTTGGAGCTCATCGAGCTTGAGCTTGTTGTCGGCTGCACGCTTGGCAAAATCGGCGATGCCGAGCTCGATCTGGGCAAAGGAGAGCGTTTCCGCATTCCGTAGCACGGGGACGACAAGCCCCTTGCCACCGCCAACGGCGATGCCGATGTCGGCGTAGTCGCGGTAGACGATGTGCGGGTCGCGGAACTCGGCGTTCACCTGCGGAACCGCCCGCAGCGCCTCGACGGCAGCCCGCACGAAGAACGACATGAAGCCGAGCTTCACGCCGTACCGCTGCAGGAAGACATCCTTGAACTTGTTGCGCAGCGCCATCACGGCACTCATGTCGACTTCGTTGAAGGTCGTGAGGAGCGCCGCCTGCTGCTGGGCTTCGACGAGCCGTTCGGCGATCCGCCGACGGATCGGGCTGATGAGCACCGCGCGCTCCTCCCGAGCCCCAGGGATCCTGGCCGGCACGGAGGCCGCGGCGATCACCGGGGCCGGCTTGGCGACCGCTGTGGGGGCCTTCGCGGCGGCAACGGCCCCGATCGCGTCCTCCTTCGTCACCCGGCCGCCGGGACCAGTGCCCGTGGCCGCCGACGCAGCGATGCCGGCTTCACCGAGCACGCGTGCCGCGGCGGGCATGACCCTCGAGCCGTCGTTGGGCGACATCTGGACCGAGCCGATGTCGACCCGACTGCCCGTGCGTTTCACGTCGACCACAGGTTGGCCGCCGGGGGCCGCCGGAGGAGCCGGAGCCGCCGCGGCCGATCCGACTGGCTCCAGATAACCGATCACCTCGCCGACGCGGGCCTTCTCGCCGCTCGCTTTGAGGATCTTCGTGACGGTTCCGGCGGCAGGCGCCGGGAGATCGACGGTCGCCTTGTCACTCTCGATTTCCACGATGGAGTCATCCATCGCGACCCCTTCCCCCTCGCGCTTCTTCCAGGTGCCGATCTGCACCTCGGTGATCGATTCGCCGACTTCGGGGACCTTGAGTTCGATGGGCATGATGGCGGTGCCGGGGAGGGAGTTGATGGTGGACGAGGAAAGACGGGAAGCGGGGCCGCGCCCACTCAGGACTGGAACGCAGCGGTGAGCAGTTCGTTCTGCTCCATATCGTGGCTCTTCTTCGATCCGGTCGCGGGGCTCGCGGCACTCTGTCGGCAGACCCCCGAGAAGGGGAAGCGATCGAGGAGCTTCTCGCCGAAGTGAATGCGGTAGAAACGCCACGCCCCCATGTTCTCCGGCTCCTCCTGCACCCACACCGCCGGCGTGCCGACAGCATAGGCGCCGATCGCCGCCTCGATGTCGGCCTTGGGGAGAGGATAGAGCTGCTCGACGCGCACGATCGCGACGTCGTGGCGGCCGAGATCCTGACGGCGCTTCTCGAGCTCGTAGGCGATCTTCCCCGAGCAGAGCAGAATCCGCCGGACGTCGCGGGCCTGAACCCCGGAGGCATCGGGGATCACGCGCTGGAAGGTGCCCGAGGTGAGATCCGCAAGCGACGACACGCACCCGGGATGCCGGAGGAGACTTTTCGGGGTCATCACCACAAGCGGCTTCCGCCAGGTGCGGAGCATCTGGCGGCGGAGGAGGTGGAACATCTGGGCCGGCGTCGTCGGCGTGACAACCTGGATGTTGTCCTTGGCCGCCAACGACAAGAAGCGTTCGAGGCGAGCGCTCGAATGCTCCGGCCCCTGCCCTTCGAAGCCGTGCGGCAGGAGCATCACGAGCCCCGAGAGCCTGTTCCACTTGTCTTCGGCGCTGACGATGAATTGGTCGATGACGACCTGGGCACAGTTGACGAAGTCGCCGAACTGCGCCTCCCACATGACAAGCCCGTCCGGGCAGTCGAGGCTGTAGCCGTACTCGAAGCCGAGCACCCCTGCCTCGGACAGCGGGCTGTTGTAGATCTCGACCGGCGCCTGATCGGAGGCGAGGTGCTCGAGGGAGCAGTAGGTCTCGTCGGTCACGCAGTCGTGGATCACGGCATGGCGGTGGCTGAACGTGCCCCGCTGGCAATCCTGGCCCGAGAGACGGACCCGGATCCCCTGGGTGGCGAGCGTCGCCAGGGCCAGGGCCTCGGCGGCCGACCAATCGAGGACCTGCTTCCCATCCGCCATCTGCTGCCGGACTTCGAGAAACTTCTGGATCTTGGGGTGAGGCTCGAACCCGTCGGGGAGACGGATCAACTGCCGGAGCAGATGGGTGAGAACATCCGCCTTCACCCCGGTGTCGACGTCGGTCGAATCCCGCTCCCGTCCCCCGATGTAGGCGGCCCAAACGCCCGCCAATTCGTTGGAATGGACGTAGTCGTCGCTCTTCGCGACGGACAGCTCGGCATCGAGTTTCGCCCGGTGTTCCTCGGCGATCCGCATCGCCTCCTCGCGGGTCACTTCGCCGAGCTTGAGGAGCTTCTCGAGATAGCTCTCGTGGACGCTCGGCCGCTTCTCGATCACGCGGTAGAGGGCGGGCTGGGTGAACGCCGGCTCGTCAGCCTCGTTGTGACCGCGGCGCCGGAAGCAGTACATGTCGATGACGACATCCCGCTGGAACTCGCGGCGGAAGTCCATCGCCAGATTGACCACCTGTGCGACCGCTTCGGGATCCTCGCCGTTGACGTGGAAGATGGGGATTTGGAGCATCTTCGCCACGTCGGTGGCATAGGTGCAGGAACGGGCCTCGCGGGGGCCGGTGGTGAAGCCGATCTGGTTGTTGACGACGACATGGAGCGCGCCGCCGATGCGGTAGGCGTCGAGTTCGCTGAGGTTGAGCGACTCCTGAATGACCCCCTCGCCGGCAAATGCCGCGTCGCCGTGGATCAGCACCACCATCCCCGTCTGCCGGGCGAAGTCGCTGATCCGGTCCTGACGGGCCCGCACGCGGCCGATGGCGACGGGATTGACGAACTCCAGATGGCTCGGATTGAAGCAGAGCGTGAGGTGGACATTGCGGCCGTTGGCGGCACGGTGATCGCTCGAATGACCGAGGTGGTACTTCACGTCACCGCGGCCGACGTGGAGCTCCGGATCGAGGTCGGCAAACTCGCGGAAAATCCGCTGGGCGCTCTTCCCCATGACGTTGGCAAGGACGTTCAAGCGGCCACGGTGGGCCATGGCGAGGACGACGTCACCGATCCCCTGCGTGGCCGCCCGTTCGATTGCCATCTCGAGAAGCGGAACGAGCGACTCGCCCCCCTCGAGCGAGAAGCTCTTCGCCCCGAGGAACCGCTTCTGGATGAACTCCTCGAACACCGCCGCACAGGTCATCTGCCGATAGATCCGCAGTTGCTGGCGCCGATCGAGCTGGACCCGGTTCTCGCACCCCTCCATCCGCACCTGGAGCCATTGCCGAACGCGGAGATCGTCCATGTGCATGAACTGCACGCCGATCGCCCGGCAGTAGGTGTTCCGCAGCCGCTGGATGATCTCCCGCAGCGGCATCGACTGCGGGCCTTCGATCGTGTCGGTGGAGAACGCCCGGTCCATGTCCTCCTCGGTGAGGTGGTAGAAGCGGGGATCGAGTTCCGGAAGGCCCGGGCGCGGCCGACCGAGTGGATCGATCTCGGCCATGAGGTGCCCACGGACCCGGTAGGCGCGAACGAGTTGATCGACGCGATCCTGGAGAAACGCCACCCGTTCCTCGGCCGCGCTGCCGGATGCCACCGGCAGCGGCAGCGGCATCACCTCGCCGATCGGGGCATCGGGGAGGCAGACGTCCCCTCCGGCCACCGCGACGGCGTGCGCCGTGGCGATGCCGTCAGGCGTCACCAACAGCGCTCCGGAGTCGCCGTGATACTGCGTGCCGTGGTACTGGCTGCCGTGGAGCGGCGTTTCTCCCTGACCGTTGGCCCGAGGTGACGAGGTGCTTGCCTGCGTTCCCCCGCCGACGGAGGCCGCGCCGCCGGCCACGCCATTCCCTTCGAGTGCTTCGAAGTAAGCCCGCCACTCCGGATCGACACTCGCCGGATCGGCGGCGTACTGGTCGAACATCTCCTCGAGAAACGCGAGGCTGGCGGTTCCGGTGGCGTCGATGCGATCGGGAAGGCTCACGGCTGCGATCCAATGCTTACGGTGGGACGACGGGGCGGCGGCATTCCGCCTCCAGCCCCCGGATGAAGAGGAGATCAGCGGGCAAGGAGAAGACGCCCGGGGCTCTCGAGGTAACCGATCACTTCCCGGAGGAACCGGGCAGCCATGGCACCGTCGACGATCCGGTGGTCGTACGACAACGACAGGGGCATCATCAGACGCGGCTCGATGCGGTCCCCCTGAACCACCGGCAACTTCCGCGACCGGCCGACAAGCAGAATCGCCACTTCGGGCCAATTGATGATCGGCGTCGAGTAGGTGCCGCCGATGGCGCCGAGGTTGCTGATCGTGAACGTGCCGCCGCGGAGATCCTCGATCGAATACTGGGCGTGCTTGGCCTTCTCGGCGGTCTCCGCGATCGCCTGGGCGATCTGCGGAATCGAGAGTTCGTCGCAGCCCCGGAGCACCGGCACCACCAGCCCGCGGGGCGTATCGACCGCGAGGCCAATGTTGACGTAATCCTTGTAGAGGATCTCCCCCTTCTCGACGTCGATGCTGGAATTCATAGCCGGGTGCTGGCGGAGGGAGAGACTCACCGCCTTGATCACGAACGACAGCGCCGTCAGCTTGACGTTCACCTTGGCGTGGTCGTCGGCGCTCGCCTTTCGGAGGCGTTCCATCTCGGTGACATCGGCGTCGTCGAAGTTCGTCAGATGAGGGATCGTCGAGACGCTCCGCACCATGTTGGTGGCGATCGTCCGCCGCATCCGCGACATCTGTTCGCGATGGACCGGCCCCCAGTCATCGCGGTCGGAGGACGGCGCCGAGGCAGAACGCGCCCCTTGGGCACTTCCCTGACGGACAGCCGCCACGATGTCTTCGCGGAGGATTCGCCCCGCAGGCCCACTCCCCTTCACGCGACCGAGATCGACGCCCAGTTCGCGAGCGAGCCGTCGCACCGCCGGACCGGCAGGCTCGACGGCAGCCACGGCCGGCGTCGGGGCGGCAGGCTCAGGCTCCGCGGCTGGCTTCACGGCGGCCGGCTTCATGGCGACTGGCGGCGGGGCGACCGGCGTGGGCTCGGCCGGCGCGACTTTCGCCGCGGCGGGGGGGGCCGCGACGGGCGCAGGCTTGGCGGGTGCAGCCGCCACGGGCGTCGCGACGGAAGGCGATGAGCCTGCCGCTTCGAGGGTGAGCAGCGTCTGCCCCACCTTGACGGTGTCCCCCTTCTTGACGAGCACGCTGGCGACGCGCCCACCGGGGGGGCAGGGAACCTCGATGACCGCTTTGTCGGTCTCGACCTCGAGGAGCGCCTGGCCAGGCTTCACCACGTCCCCGACGGAGACAAACACACTGACGACATCGCCCGAGGCAATGTTTTCGCCCAGGTCGGGCAGCTTGAAATCGGTGGCCATGGTGGGATCGCGGAGGAAATCGGGCGGGGGAGAGAAGAACGATTCGATCCGGCGGGGGCGACGGGCACCACGACGGAGGGGAAAATCAGGCGCTCGCCGCGTCGATCTTGTCGGGATCGACTCCGAGGGCCGTGATCGCGTCGGCGACGACATCGGCGCCGATCGCACCGGCAGCCGCGAGCCGGGAGAGCACGCCGACGGCGATGCATTCGGCATCGACCTCGAAGTGCCGACGGAGCCGTGGGCGGGATTCACTCCGCCCGAACCCGTCGGTGCCCATGACGAACAGGCCCCCGGGAATCCAGGGATCGAGTTGCTCAGGGACGG
Organism: Candidatus Kuenenia stuttgartensis; assembly: GCA_945860405.1. GTDB lineage: Bacteria > Planctomycetota > Planctomycetia > Pirellulales > UBA1268 > QWOP01. The sequence continues at coordinate 7,151 of CAMARC010000002.1, forward strand.
TTCGGACATGATCGCTGGCGGCGACGAAGATCCCCTCGGCGGCGCCGAGCGTCTCCTCGAGGTAGCTGCGACGCGGAGTTTCCGTCGGGTGGAGCATGTTCCAGTGCCGGCAGGCCAGCGCCTCGCGGCGCAGTTCCTTCCAGCTCGTCACGCTCCACACCGTGCTGGTTACGCCGAAGCGTTCGGCGAGGATTTCTCCAGCGCGAATGACCTCGCGGAGGATCGATCCGGAGCCGAGCAGCTGGACGGGGGGGAGCGATGCGCCCTTCCCCTTCTTCGCCCCCTTGGCCGCGACTGCCTTGCCGGGGATGTCGCGGAGCCGGTAGGCCCCCTTCACGATCCCTTCCTCGCAGCCTGCCGGCATCGGCGGCATCTCGTAGTTTTCGTTGTAGATCGTGAGGTAGTAGATCCAGTCCTCACCCTTGGCGTACATCCGCTCCATCCCGTCGAGCATGATCACGGTCGTCTCGTACACGAACGCCGGGTCGTAGGCCTTCACCGTCGGATAGGCCATCGCGAACAGATGGCTGTGGCCGTCTTGGTGCTGCAGCCCCTCGCCGTTGAGGGAGGTGCGGCCGGCGGTGCCGCCGAGGAGGAAGCCACGGGCCCGGCAGTCGCAGGCGGCCCAGATCAGATCGCCGATCCGCTGGAACCCGAACATCGAGTAGTAGATGAACATCGGGATCATCGGCACGCCGTGCGTCGCATACGCCGTTCCGGCGGCGATGAAGCTCGCCATGCTCCCTGCCTCGGTGATCCCCTCTTCGAGGATCTGTCCGTCCTTCGCCTCCCGGTAGTAAAGGAGCTGATCGGAATCGACCGGTTCGTAGAGCTGCCCGGTGTGGGCGTAGATCCCGCACTGTTTGAAGAGCGGATCCATGCCGAAGGTCCGCGACTCGTCGGGGACGATCGGGACGATGTACTTCCCCACCGACTTATCCTTGAGCAGCGACGCCATCAGTGTCACCGCCCCGGTGGTGGTCGAGACCTCGCGGCCGGCACTCTTCTCGATGAAGGGGAGGTAGTCGGCGAGTTTCGGAACCTCGAGCCGCGGAGAATCCAACGGCCGGGTCGGCACATAGCCCCCGAGTGCCTCGCGGCGCTCGCGGAGATACTTCATCTCCGGCGAATCCTCCGCCGGCCGGTAGAACGGCGCCTTGGCGACCTCGTCGTCGGAGATCGGGATCCCGAAGCGCGAGCGGAAGGCCCGCAATTCGTCCTCGTTGAGCTTCTTCTGCTGGTGGGTGACGTTGCGCCCCTCCCCCACTTCACCGAGACCGTAGCCCTTGATCGTCTTGGCAAGGATCACCGTCGGCTTGCCCGTGCAGGCCATCGCCGCCGCGTAGGCGGCGTAGACCTTCTCGGGATCGTGCCCGCCCCGACGGAGTTTCTTGAGCTTGTCGTCGGAGAGATGAGCCACCATGTCGGCGAGCTTCGGATCGGCGCCGAAGAAGTGCTCACGGATGTAGCCGCCGGGCATGACGACATATTTCTGGTATTGCCCGTCGACCACCTCGTTCATCCGTTTGACAAGGAGACCTTCGTCGTCCTTGTCGAGGAGCGGATCCCACTCATCGCCCCAGATCACCTTGATGACGTTCCAGCCGGCACCGCGGAACAGCCCCTCGAGCTCCTGAATGATCTTGCCGTTGCCGCGCACCGGACCATCGAGCCGCTGGAGGTTGCAGTTGATGACGAACACGAGGTTGTCGAGCTTCTCACGGGCCCCCAGCGTGATCGCGCCGAGCGTCTCCGGCTCGTCGCTCTCGCCGTCACCGATGAACGACCAGACCGTCTGACGGCTCGTGTCTTTGATGCCCCGATCCTGGAGGTACTTGTTGAACCTCGCCTGATAGATCGCCATCAGCGGCCCGAGCCCCATCGACACCGTGGGGAACTCCCAGAAACCCGGCATCAACCAAGGGTGGGGATAGCTAGAGAGCCCTCCGCCATCGCCGAGCTCACGGCGGAAATTCTCCAACTGCTTCTCGGTGATCCGCCCTTCGACGAAGGCACGGGCGTAGATCCCCGGGGAGGCATGCCCCTGGAAATAGACTTGATCACCGGAAAAATCGTCGCCGCGGCCGCGAATGAAGTGGTTCATCGCCACCTCGACAAGCGTCGCCGAGGAGGCGAAGGTCGAGATGTGGCCGCCGATGCTCTTGTCCTCGCGGTTGGCGCGGACCACCATCGCCATTGCGTTCCAGCGGATCATGCTCTTGATCCGCCGCTCGATCTCACGGTCCCCCGGGAAGAGCGGCTGCTTGTCGACCGGGATGGTGTTGATGTACGGGGTCGTCGCCGAGAACGGAATCGAAACCCCGAGGCGGTACGCCTCCTGCTCGATGGCGTGGAGGAGGTAGGCGGCCCGCTCTTCGCCACGGCTGTTGAGCACGTAGCGGAGGGAGTCGAGCCACTCCCGCGTCTCGGTGGGATCGGCGTCGATGCTGGACGTGCCGTCGACCGGCACTGGCTGCCCGGCCGACGTGTCCGTCATCCGTCCGATCGACATCTGGGCATGGGCGCCCGGGGGGAGCTGCGAAGCCTGGGTATCTCGGTCGGTGCCAGACTCGTCGATGTCGGGGCTCGCCATGGGCAACTCCGGGTGGGCTGGGTGATCTTTTCCCATTATTCCGCCCTTGCCGGCAGCCGTAAAGGCCGTTTCGTCGGCCGGCCGCGTGACGAAAGTCGGTTGCTCGAAACGGTTTTCGACGCGGCACCGGGCCCGCAATCGGACCCCGATTCGGCTCACCGATCAGCGGACAACCCGCCGGCCGAGCGACGACTGCGGGGCTTCAGGAGCGGGGCCGGTAGATCTCGGTGGCCATCCCGAAATAGTTCTCAGCCGCAAAAGCGACCGTTTCGCCGAGCGTGGGATGGGCGTGGATCGTCTCCGCCAGATCGCGGGCACTGGCGGCCATCTCGATCGCCAAGGCCCCTTCGGCGATCAATTCGCCGGCGCCGGCACCAACGATGCCCACCCCGAGGACGGTGTCGGTCTCCGGGTCGATGAGCAGTTTCGTCATCCCCTCGGTTCTCCCCAAGGCCTGGGCCCGGCCGCTGGCGGCCCAGGGATAGCGGCTGATTTCGATCGTTTTTCCGCTCGCCTTCACTTCTTGCTCGGTGAGCCCTGCCCAGGCGATCTCCGGGTCGGTGAACACCACCGCCGGGATGCACCGCGGCGCGAACAGGGCGGGCTCGCCATGGAGCCCCTCGACAGCAACCTTCCCCTGGTGGCTGGCCCGGTGGGCCAGCATCGGCTCACCGCACACGTCGCCGATGGCGAGGATCTTCGGGTCGCTGGTCCGCTGCTGACCGTCCACCTGAACAAATCCCTTCGCATCGATCTTCACAGCGGTATTTTCGAGCCCCAGGCCGTCGGAGTTCGGCCGCCGGCCGACCGCGACGAGGACGCGGGAAAACTCCTTCTCGAAAGGCCCTTCCGGCCCCTCGAAGCGCACCAAAACCCCCTTCTTCTTCTCCTCCAAGCCGGCCACCTTCGTCTTCAGGTGGATCGCCTCGAAGAGCTTTTCGAGCCGAGCCTGGAGCGGCTTGACGAGGTCCCGATCAGCGCCGGGCAGAAGCGTGTCGGTCAGTTCGACGACCGACACCTTCGATCCGAGTTCGGCATACACGGTGCCCATTTCGAGCCCGATATATCCCCCTCCGATGACGAGCAGCGAGTCGGGGATCTCCTGGAGCTCGAGCGCCGAAGTCGAATCCATCACCCGGGGAGTGGGGAGGTCGAAGGCCGGGATCCGCGCCGGCCGCGACCCACTGGCCAGGATGCAGTGATCGAAGGTCACCGTCTGGCTCCCGTCGCCGCCGACAACCTCGAGCGTCCCGGAGGCAGTGAACCTCGCGGCCCCCTGAAGAATGCGGACGTTGCGTCGCTTGGCGAGCTGACCGAGCCCACCGGTGAGCGTCGAAATCACCTTGTCTTTGCGGGCCCTGAGAGCATCGAGCTTGATCTTCGGCTTGCCGAGGTCGATGCCCCACGCCTCCATCTCCCTGGCTTCAGCCAACACCCTGCCAACATGGAGCAGGGCCTTGGAAGGGATGCATCCCCGCAGCAAGCAGGTGCCCCCAAGCCTTTCCTCACGCTCGACCAGCGCCACCTCCATGCCGAGATCGGCCGCCAGGAATGCCGCGGCATACCCACCCGGCCCACCTCCGAGCACCACCAGCGGAACGTGCGTCGTCATCGGCTCGGACTCCAATACGGCTGACAGGAGGCGGAAGGGGCTGGGAAGGGTCGTTGTTGTAGTTGCGGTAACCGGTTCCTTCAAGAAACACTCCTGAATGCCCGCCCCCCCGCGGACCGCCACGCCACGGCTGCCCCACTCCTGCCCCGATGCCCGCGCGAGGCCCCCATGACGACCGCCCGCTCCCCCAACGCAGCCGCCCGGAGCGGCCAAGGCCCTGCCGCCCGCGGCGGCCCGGCTGCGTTCCTCGGCAGCGCGCTGGCACTCGATCGCCGCAGCCTGGCACTGTTCCGCCTGGTGCTCGGCTCGATTCTCATCGCCGACGCCCTGTGCCGCGCTCCCGATGCCCCCCTGACGCTCGCTCCCGATGGGATGCTCCCTCCCGATCTCGTCCGCCCGTTTGTCGGTTATCCCTGGTCGTGGTCGATCGGACTGTGGTGCGATGCCCCCTGGTGGGGCTGTGGGCTGCTCGTTGCCGAAGGGCTCTGTGGTCTGCTCCTCGCGGCCGGGATCGGCCTCCCGCTGACGACGACGGCCGCCTGGGTGGTGGTGGTGAGCCTCGTCCGCCGCACGGCGCCGGTGACGAACGCCGGCGACGTCTTCCTCGCCGCCCTCCTTTTCTGGGGGCAGTTTCTGCCGCTCAAAACTCCCTCGCCCCAGGGGAGCCGGTCGCGCGGGGGGATCGCCGCTTGGGCCCTCACACTCCAGGTGGCGGCGGTCTATCTCTCGGCCGGACTGGCCAAATGCAACGGCGTCTGGTGGTCGGGCGAGGCCGTCGGATACGCGTTGTCGGTCCATGACCATGGCACCGTGTTTGGCAACACCATCGCTGGATGGGGATGGGGCGGGCGTTCGCTGACGTGGGCGACGCTCGTGGTCGAACTCCTCGGCCCGCCGCTGCTCCTCCTTCCGCAACTCCGTCTTCCCTTGGTCGCGACATTCGTGCTGATGCATCTGGCCATCGCCGTGACGATGAACGTCTGCCTGTTTCCCTGGGTGGGGATCGCCGCCTGGGCCGCCCTCCTCCCCGGGAGCTTCTGGGACCAGATCGGCGTGGGGGCGAAGGGCACGACAACCGGCGGGCCAGCCGGCGATGGCCTCGATCGACCGCGACGCCTCCTCTGCGGGGGAGCCATCCTCGTCGCCGTCATCGCCTTCGCCCACGCCAACGGCCCCTGGCGGCAGCAGCGGATGCCGGCGGGCCTCAGACATGCGGTGCAGCTGACGTTCCTGGAGCAGGACTGGCGCGTCTTTGGCGACATCCGCCGACAGCGGCAGTGGGTCTATGGCCGTGCCGAACTGGCGAACGGGGAGATCGTCGATCTCCTCCGTCAGGGGAGGCCTCTGGAAACCGTTCTCCCCAGCGACGGCTTCAACGGACTCGGCGACCAGCGGCGGCAGAAGCTGTTTTGGGAACTTCCCAAGCCCGAGTACCGCGTCTTTGCAACCGCGATCGCCACCGCGCTGTCCCGGCAGTGGAACTCCACCCACCCTCCCGAGCGCCAAGTCATCTCGCTGGAAATCCATGGCGCACGGATGATCACGGCTCCCGAGCCGGGCGCGATCCAGGATGTCTTGATGGCGACCTGGCCCCCGCGTTCACCGACGGGCCAGGGCAATCTCGAACGCTTTCTGCGAGACTCCACCCCCGTCCCCAATGACGCCGATCGGGGCCTTGCCAGACCGGGCGGGCAGGGGCGATGACGGGGAGCCGCGTTCCTGGATGCGGCGCCAGGGACTTCATCCACGGCCTGCTAGACTCGTGCTCGGCGAGAGTGGCGGAATTGGCAGACGCGCTGGATTTAGGATCCAGTGCCGCAAGGCGTGCGGGTTCGAGTCCCGCCTCTCGCATTGGGCGGTAGCCAGCGGCCTCGCAAGCTGTGGAACTTCAGCGGAGCGGATTCCCCGGCTGGGCGGTCACGCCACGGAGCGGATTGGCCGCAGCTTCGCCCGAGGCCTCCGCCGGAGCGGCTGCCTTGGCACGCCAACGCCCGACGGCCCGCTCGCTTCCCTCCACCATCCGCTGAGCCGGAGAGCGGAGTTTGGAGCCATCGCGTCGATCGTCGGATCCCTCCACGTCCGTTGTCTCGGCAGGCCCGCTTGTCCGCACGACGCTTCCCGGTGGGGCCTGCTTCCGATCCGCCACGGAGGCGCGCGACCAGTTCGACCAGGCACCCGCGGTGAGGGCCCCCGCAGGACGGGCCGCCTCGGCCCCCGACGTCTCGAGGGGGACATCGCGAGGGCCGTTGGCCTTGGATGGCGTGTTGGATGGCGTGGCGTCCTTGTCGCCTGACTTCGCTTCAGCGTCCTCCGATTCGGAGGCACTCGGGGCCAACGGAGCACCGTCGGGGAGGCCGCCTTCCGATCCGGAGGCACCATCAGCCCCTGCGGCGGCCTCGGCGTCACCTGCGGCCGCGTCGGCCTTGCCTGCGGCGTCAGCCTCGGCGTCGGCCATCGCCTCTTCTTCCTCCTCCTCCTCCTCTTCCTCGTCGGGCGCGGCCTCGTCGAGTTGGCTGGGAAGGGCGAGTTCGTCCTCCATGCCGGGCACCTCGGACCGGGGCGGTACCGCGGGTGTCGTGGCCGGGTCAAAATGCCCGACCTGCTTCACGCCCTGCCCGGGCCAGGATCGCCAGCGGGTGGCGTAGTAGCCGAATTGATCGGGCCGCACCGGGCAGTGCGCCTGGCACCCTCCCTGCTCACAGAGGCCGTTGCAGTGGAGACCGAGACGGTCTCCCACCGGACGGCATTTTCCGCAGTCCTGCCGGCCGCATTGGCGACAGTCGGCGTTTGCCATCGCTCCCCCGGCCAGCACCACGCCGCCGTCCGCACTGACCGTGGCGCTCGCTTGGCGCACCCCAGCAGCGGCGGCACGATCGCCTGCTGGCGATCGGCCCCGCGCAGCCGTCGTCGCCGCCCCGCTTGCCCCCTCCTGTGCGACACGCTTGGCAGCGGCATTCGATGCCGTGGCAGCGGTCCGTGAGCCCTGCTTGGACGTTCGGGCGGACGATTCGGCCCGCCGGGGCGCGGCCCCCGGGGCGGACTGCTGGGCGAACAACTCCGGGCCTCCACCGGCCCCAAACGTGGCAGCCACCATGAGCCCCACGAGGAACGCCTGCGGCCGTGACGGCAGGGAAAAAGAGCGGGAGGATGGGGGGATCATGCTTGGCCTCGCGGTGGATCGACCGTGGTGTTTGCGGGACCATCAGCCTTACGACCGACAATCCCGGCTCACCAGGAATATTCGTCCCAATCCCTCCCGCTTCTTTGATCGGACTTTTCAGGATTCCCGAAGAACAGTTCCTTCCCCCCAATTTGCCTCAACGGATAAGATGGAAAAACAGAAGGATCCGCCCACGACGCGGAAAGCGACACATCATGCAATCGGTCAACCTCAAACTCCTCATCCTCCTCGCCGTCCTCACCGTCGGCGGCATGGGGGGGGTGTATGCGGTCCACGAGTTCCAGGTCTATCGCAACGCTGACAATATTCTCGCCCTCGCCCGAGAGCGTGCCGAGGAGGGTCGATCGGAGGAGGCCGTAGGGCTCTATGTCCGCTACATGGGGTTGCGGAGCGAAGACAAAGAGGCGCGGGCCGAGTTCGCCAGACTCATGCTCCGGAAGGTGGGGGCGACGAGGGCCTCGAAAGCGAGCTACGCCCAGGCTTATGACGCCCTGGAAGCGGCCGTCCGGATGAACCCCGATGACGACGATCTCCGCGAGCAGCTCGCCGGATTTCTCTATCGAACGGGGAATTACACCGAATCACGCCAGCATTTCGGTCTCATCCGCGATCATCGCCTGACGAATCCGGTCGCCTCGGAGGCCAAGGAAGAGGCCGTCTCGGAGGGGGAGAAAAAAAGGAAGCCTCCCACCCCCGACCACATCATCAACCTCCGTTACGCAACGTCCTGCGCGGGGATGGGGCGATACGATGAGGCGGCGGAAGTCGCCTCGAAACTGATCGGCTTCGATCTCGGTACGAAGTCGTTCGACACCTCCTGGGAACCGCTGCCCGACTGTGCCGATGCCTATCTCCTCATCGCCGAGATCCTCGAGCGACGCTACAACGACACCTCCACCGCCTCGCGAGTGATGCGTCGGCTGCCGGAAGTTTATCCCAACGACAGCAAAGCCTGGTTGTCGATGGCGTCTTGGAGTTTTTTCCGCAACGATCTCGCCGCGGCCGGCATCGAGATCGGGCGGGCTGCCCGGCTTGCTCCCGATTCTCCGCAGGTGTTGTTTGCGGAGTTCGAGATCGCGATGCGGACCAAAGACTACGCACGAGCCACGAAGGTGATGCAGGAAGGTCTGGCTCCCTACGCCGATGACGCCCGCGTGATCCTCGGAAGAGCCGACCTGGCCAGGGCCAGTGGCGAGCCCGAGACGTCGCTCGATATCCTCGTCAAAGGCGTTGAGACCCTGCCCGAAAATCCGACCATTCGCGGTCGCATCATTGATCTGCTGTTCGATCTCGGACGCGGCGAAGACTCCATACCGCATGTCGATGCAATGCGCGAACTGGAGGGTGAAGACGATCCCGTCGTCACGTGGGCGGATGCACGCCTTCTCATGGAGCGCCAGCAATGGTTGCCGGCATTGGAGAAGCTGAAGTCGCTCCGACCGAACGTGGCGGGTTCCCAGCAACTCACCCATGCCGTCGACCTCGCTCTGGCGATCTGCCACCAGGCGCTCGGCCAAGCCGATGAACTTCTTGAGGCGAGCCGACGGGTGCTGGCCGACGAACCAAACTCCTATCAAGCCCGGGTCGCGCTTGCCACAGCCCACGCCCAGGCCGGGAGAGATGACGAGGCATTGGCGGAATTCGAATCGCTGGCTGCGACTCAGGCGTTGGAAGATCTCCCGCGGATGCAACTGCTCTGGGCTCCTCTCCTCGACCTCCGCGTCAAGGAGCAACTTCGTCGCCCGGAGCCGGAACGCAATTGGAAAAAGGTCGACGACCTCGTCGAACTCCTCAGCACTTCCCCGCACATCGGAGATGCCCAAATCGCCTCGATCCGATCGAACGTTTTGCAGCGCCGCGGAGACGAATCCGGAGCGGTGGAAATTGCCTCACAGGCGTTCGAAGCCTCGTCGGATGATCCGCTGGTAGCCGCACAGTTCGTGACGCTCCTCCTCGCCAGCCAAGACATCGAGCGGGCGAGGCAGACCGTCGATCGGCTCAAGCCCGAAGTCCGTCGCGATCCACGGGTGCTCTCCGCTGAGGCCCGGGTTTCCGCCAGCGAAGGGGGGGAAGCAGGCGAGGCCGGGTTGGCATTGGTCGAGAAAGTGTGCGAGGAGATCCCCAACAAGGATGCGGTTCTCGTCCTTCTCACCGTCATGGGGATCCGCATCCAGCAGCGCAGTATTCCGGAGGCTGAACGGATCGCTGCCGTGATCCTCAAGCGGGAGCCTTCGGAGGTCCGCGCTCATGCATCGCTCCTCCAAATCGCCATCGACGAAAAAGATGTCGAAAAGCTGTCCGCATACGCCGAACAGATTGGCGACTTGACCGGACGCTCGTCGGCACCGTCGCGAGTGGCCCAGGCGATGGTGATGATCCTGAAAGTCCAGATCTCGCGGGAAAAGCAACTCGGCGAAGACAAGATGCCCCCGCCATTCTCGGTGGAGGATCGCCAACTCATCGAGCAAGCACGCAATTTCTTGCTCGAGGCCCAGAACGATCGCCCGGGATGGTTCCAGATCCAGCAGTGCTTTGCGGAGATTGCCGGGATCAGCGGCGACAATGCTGCCTGCATCAGTCACCTCCGGAAGGCGATCGAACTGGGGGCCACGAACCCGTCAGTCCAAAGGATGCTCGCAGGAATGTTGCGGCAGGCAGGCAGACTCGACGAGGCGGAGGAAGTCATTGGTTCGATGGGCGACGCCGCCGGACTCGGCGCCGCTCGGATCAGGGCTGACATCGACGCCCAAGCGGGCCGATTCGACGAGGCCGTGGCCCGCGCCGAAGAAATCACCCCGGCAGACGAATCGAACGTCGATCATCTCCTCTGGTACGCCCGACTGCTCCAGGCCTGTGAAAAGCAGCCCAGCGCTCTGGAAGTCTTCGTGCGGGCCGCGGAACTCGCCCCCGACAGGCTCGAATGCTGGATCGACCTCATCCGTCAGCAACTCCTGTTGGGTGCCTCGCAGCAGGCCGATGCCTCGCTCCAACGGGCCACCGCCGTTCTCACCGGGCCCGACAAAGAGATCGTTGCGGCGGTCTTCCACGAGATGCGAAGTGATGCCGGAAAAGCGGAGGTGGCCTACCGGAATGCGACTCTGGCTGCACCGACCGATCACCGCGTTGCCCGACGATTCGCCGAGTTTCTCCTCCGCCGTGGCCTTCTGAATCCGGCCAAGACCGAACTTCTGCGGATCATCGACATGCCCGAAGCAGCTGGCACGACGAGCGTCTATTGGGCCCGCCGCAGGCTCGCCCAGGACTACACGAGGAATGCCTCATACCGTGCACTCCAGGAAACTCTCGGTATTCTCCGGAAGAACATCGATGCCGAAGGAAAATTGACCCCGGAGGACATGCGGATCGAGTTTGCGATTCTCATGGATCGTGAGGAGCCCGAGTGCTGGAGACAGGCCATCGCGCTCCTCGATGAATTGAAGCGCCGGGGCGAAGTCGAAGCCGAACAGCGTGTCCTCCTTGCATGGCTCCAAGACAGACTCGGCAATTGGCTTGAGTCCCGCGAAACGCTCTTCAACATCGCAGCCGAACCGAACTGCCCGCCTGCCGTGATCGCCACGCTCGTCGAGCAACTCATCGCCCACGGGGAACTCTCTTCCGCCCGCACCTGGGCAGCCAGACTTCGGCAAAATGCGCCAGACGCGCCGATGACCGTCCGGCTCGACGCCAAACTCGCCATTGCTGCCGACGATCGTGAGGCCGCCGCCGAGGCGGCACGGAAACTCATTCCCCAAGGCCCGACCACCCCGGAGACCGCCGGATCGATCGGCGCCGTGGCCCAGTTGGTGGAAGAACTCGGCTTCCCGAAGGCGGCCGACAAGCTCTACACGGAATACGCCGAGTTGTCTGCCGACGGGATCCTGGCTCGGGCAGCTTTCCTCGGGCGCCAACAGCGCACCGAAGAGGCGATCGAGTTCCTCGAGACCGCGTGGGATCGACTGTCTGTTCTCGATATTCTCGGCACGGGGGTCGGAATCCTCGAAGCCAACGGTGAATCCCCATCCGCGATGGCCGACGAGCGTCTCTTGGAAATGTGCGCGAAGGCCCGTCGGGCCGATCCGGAATCATTCATGATCGTGATTCTCCAGGGCGCGGTGATGGAGTTGATCGGCAGGTCGGACGAAGCGGTTGCGATCTACCGTGAACTCCTCGCGAAACCCGACCTCGATCCGGTTGTCGCCTCGCGGACCAAGAACAACCTGGCGGCGATTCTCATCGGCAGGAAGGAGATCGACGAGGCCCGGCAGTTGATCGATTCGGCGGTCTCCGAACTCGGCCCGCACCCGACGCTTCTCGATACCCGGGCTCTTGTTTGGCTCGCGCGGGGCGACACCTCGCGTGCGATCGAGGATCTGAAGGAATCGTTATTGGCCGCTTCGGCCACGACCCATCTCCACATGGCGCTGGCCGCCTACGATGCGCGGATGACCACGGAGTCCCGAGCCGCCCTGATCAACGCCGAAAAGAAGGGGCTTCGAACCGGACGGCTCACCAAGGTCGACCGGGAACGCCTCGCCACCCTCGACAAAGCGCTCGCCGAGCAGGTTGACAAGTAGCCGGTGCGCGGAGGCAGTTGGGCACGTCCCCAAAGGGCAGTGTCAACTCGGCTTCCTGCTATCGCCCCTGCATGGCCCGGGAGCGAGCCAGCGCGTCCTCGGCCTCGGCGATCTTCCCGGCTCGCATGCAGGCAACGCTCAGTGCCGTGTAGCTGAACGGGTCGTTTGGCTCGAGCTCACAGGCACGACGTGCGTGCCTGACGGCGTCTTCGTGACGCTCGAGGCGGGTGCACCAAGCGGCGAGTGCTGAATGGGCCAACGCGAAATCTGGGTGGTCAGCCACCACCGCTTCGAGTTCTGCCACGGCTTCCGCCAGCCGTCCGGAGTCCTTCGTGGCGTGGGCGGCATCATAGCGTTCGTCGCGAGTCGTCATCCCTCTTCCCTCCTCGGTTCGCCTGAAGTGCGTCTCAGGCCCAATCTTCCACGTCGTCCATTTCGGCGGCGGGTCTCCCCAGTCTAGCCTTCGGCAGAAAAAATCCTTGTCCGACGTTTTCCTCGTCCATACCCGCCACCATCAGCCGCGTCGCTGCTCCTGTGAGTTCCGGCCATCAGGCCGATTCCGAAGGCCCCGGCAGCCCATCTGGCGAACCGGGGGACCTGCGGCCAAAGGCGGGATCGGGGGAATCTGGACGAGCTGGGAAGCCGCTCTTCTCCGGTTGAAAATGCCATTGAATCCTCGCCCGCAGGAAGACGATAACCCTGCGGATTCATTCGGACTTCACGGACTGCCGCGACAGATGACGACGGCCTGCCGTTCGTTCGAACCCCGACGGGATCGGGCCCACCGCTCGATCGATCCCGGTCTTACGTCCCGAGCTGCTCCCGATCTGGAAGGCACGCCGTGAGCATTCATCCGTTGGCTGCCGTGAGCCCCGAGGCAAGGCTTGGCGCGGGCGTCAAGATCGGCGCTTTCGCTTCGGTGGAGGCCGGGGTCGAACTGGGGGACCACTGCCTCGTCGCCTCGGGCGCCGTGATCAAGGCAGGCGTCACCGCCGGTTGCCACAACGAGTTCTGCGAGCATTCGGTCATCGGCGGCGCACCGCAGCACGTGGCCAGGCCGGCCGATGTCGGGCGCGTCATCATCGGTGACCACAACGTCTTTCGCGAGCACGTCACAGTTCATCGCGGGCTCAAGCCAGGCTGCGACACCATCGTCGGAAGTAGCAATTACGTCATGGCGGGGGGTCACTTCGGCCACGATTCCCTGGTCGGCAACAGCTGCATCTTCGCCAACGGCAGCATGCTCGGGGGCCATGTCCAAATCGAGGACAAAGCGTTCGTTTCCGGCGCCGTCGCGATCCACCAATTCTGCCGCGTGGGCCGTTTGGCCATGGTCGGTGGCCATGCGCGAGTCACGCAGGACATCCCCCCGTACATGCTCGTTGATGGCCAGAGTGGATGCATCGTGGGCCTCAACGTCGTCGGGCTGCGACGAAGTGGGCACACCGCGGAAGACATTGCTGATCTCAAGAACGCCTACCGCATCATCTATCGTCGCGGTCTTTCCTGGCAGGAAGTGCTGGAAACGCTGCGGACGGAGTTCCGTGCGGGCCCGGTTCTCCACCTGCGGGATTTCCTCGGCTCTGGCAAGCGGGGATTCACGCAGGAACGTCGTGCCCCTCCCAATGCCACCCTCCGCCTCCGCGTCGCCGATGACGCTCCGGTGGTGGCACCGGCCCTCCGCTCCAAGGCCGGCTGAGTCGCAGTCGATCTCCGACCCCGTGGGGTCGGATTTCTCGGCTGCGGCGCGGAAGGGGCAGATGGAGTGGCTTTTTCTGCGGGGTCCGAGGGGCCCTTTCCGCGGTAAATCGGCGATTCCCGGGAAATCCATTTCCGCTGGGTCGCGTGGCCTGAAAAGATGGGCAAAGATTGACGGAGGCGGAGAGTCTCCGTTGCCCGTCACCGCACGCGCCCACGGCCACCATGTCCCGACGGCAATCAGATCCAACGAACGCCCGGCTCGGCGCGTCGCCCTTCCCGTCGCCCAGGCAATCCAACTGGCCGTGGATCCTCGGCGCCGTCGCATTGACTGCCCTCGGCGGATGGTGGATCGGCCAATGGCTCGGCGAACGCGCGCCGATCGTTGTGGGGATCCTCCACTCGCGATCCGGGCCGACGGCCGCTCAGGAACGCCCCCTCATCGACGCCGAGGTGATGGCCCTCGAGGACATCAACAGGGCCGGGGGGCTGCTGGGGCGAAAGATCCGTTGGGTGATCGCCGACGGCGGGACTGACGGCAACTCCTTCGCCCGGCAGGCGGAACGGCTCATTCGGGACGACCGGGTCGACGTCATCGTCGGATGTTGGTCGACGGCGAGCCGGCGGTCCGTGGTGCCTGTCGTCGAGGCGAACGACCACCTCCTCCTCCACCCGAACCGCCACGAGGGCTTCGAGGAATCGCCGAACGTCGTCTCGATCGGCCCGTTGCCGAACCAGCAGATCGCTCCGGCTGTGGCCTGGTGCCAGGAGGCAATGTCGGCCCGCCGCTTCTTCCTCATCGGGACCGACGATCCATGGTCGAGAGCGGCGGGAGCGTTTCTCGGAGACCAACTCGCCGGCATCGGTGCCGCGCTCGTCGGGGAGGAGTATCTGCCGGCCGGGAGCCTCGACGTGGTGTCGACGATCCAGGCGATCGGCGTCTCGAACCCCGACGTCGTGTTCAGCCTCCTCGGCGGCGATTCGACCGCCGCGTTGCTCCGCCAACTCCGTGAGGCTGGGGTCCGCCCCGCCGATCTTCCCGTGATGATGTTCACCGTCAGCGAGGATGAGCTTCAAGCCATGCCTCGCGATGACGTCGCGCTGAACTACGTCGTCGCGGGCTCTTTTCAAGGCAAGGATCGGGCCACCGATCAGGCATTCACCAGCACGTTCACAACGAGCACCGAAAAAGAACGTCCCAGGTCGGAGCAAGCCATGGCCGCTTATGGGGCCGTTCGCCTCTGGGCGGAGGCGGTCAAGGAAGCCGGCTCCGCCGACGCATCGACCGTGCGTTCGACGATCAGCCATCAAACGCTGCCGAGCCCGGAGGGCGTGATCGCCGTCGATCCGGACAGCCGCCATGCTTGGCGCAATCTCGCTGTGGGCCGAATCCGTTCGGACGGCCAAGTTGACACGCTCTGGTCGACACGGGGACCGACACGCCCGACGCCGTTCCCGGCGACGCGGACCCGCCCCGAATGGACCAAGTTTCTGGTGACGGTCCAACGGCAGAAGGCCCAGCGACGTGCGGTCCCGGCGTCCGAGCCCCGATCGGGGGCGACACCATGAGTTCCCCGCGCACCCCGCTGGCCGTGAACACCGCGAGGCGGTCGATCGTCGGTAGGCTCCTCTTCTGGTTCCTCATCATCGCCCTTGTGCCCTGCGCGATCCTCACGGCGACGACCGCCCGACTGGCCACCCGGACGATGGAGGATTCCGTCCATGCCAGTCTCTCCCGGATCGCGGCCACGAAGGCGGCCGAACTCGAGAACGACGCGGCCGAAAGGATCCGTGATGTCACCGCCCTCTGCCGGGCGCCGGACCTCGTCCGAGCCATCCGTCAGACCGGCGGCGGATCGGACGATGCCACCAGCGGAAGCGGGTACCTCGATGCCCTTGCCTCCTCGATGGCCTTCTCCCATGCCATCCTTGTCGACGCCGACGGACGCATCGTCCACTCCGGGGACGATCTCCTTCCGGAGGGCGCCTCGTTGCTCACCGGAGGGTTGGCAACGTCGGAACTCGCCTCCGGCTTCGCCCGGGCCCGCTCGCTCCTCCAAGCCGATCTCACCGGCTTCCAGACGTACGGATCGTCCCAGCGCCCGCTGGCCTTCGCAGTCGGCCCGATCCTCGACGGAGGCCGGGTGGTGGGGGTCCTGGCGTTGGGCTTCGGAACCGAGCGGATCTTCTCAACGCTCGACGCTTTCACCGGACTCGGCAAGACCGGGGAGATCGTCGTCGGACTCCGCTCCGGCGACGACATCCTCGTCACTGCCCCCATCAGACACGTGCCAGACGCCGCGTTCCGGATGCGGATCCCCGCCACCGTCAATCGCGGGACGGCCCTCCCGGCCGCCGCTGCGGGAGAACGTGGTGAGGGAATCATCACCGATTACCGCGGAAACCGGGTCGTCGCAGCGTGGTGCCATCTTCCCAGCTACCGTTGGGGGATGACGGTAAAGCAGGATGCCAGAGAGGCCTTCTCGCTCGTCGATTTCCAACGGGCCCTGGTCGTCGGACTGTCCCTCGCAACCATCGCCGGAGTGTCTCTGGCGGCATTCGTCGTCGCGCGAACGATCTCCAATCCGATCCGCACAGCGGTCCACATCGCCAGGCAAGTGGCAGCTGGCGATCTGCGGGGGAATGTCGTCGGCCACTCCGACGATGAGACCGGCGCCCTCCTGACGGCGATCCAGACGATGACAAACGATCTGCGCGGCCTCATCGGCCGGATCCAGAAGTCCTCGGTGGCCTTGATCTCGACGGCCACGGCGATGCAGGCAACGAGTGCCGAGCAGCAGCAGGTAATCGCCGACTACGGCGCCTCGACGAGCCAGGCCGTAGCGGCGGTGAAGCAGATCACCGTCACCAGCCAGGAACTGGTTCGGACGATGACGGAGGTCAATGACATGGCCGCCCACACCGGGGACATGGCAGCCGGTGGCCGGGACAATCTCGCCAGCATGGACGGCACCATGCGTCACCTCGCCGACAGCACGACCTCCTTCAGCGCGAAGCTCGCCGTCATCAGCGAACGGGCAGCTCACATCAACCTCGCCGTGACCACGATCGCGAAGGTGGCCGACCAGACGAATCTGCTGTCGATCAACGCTGCCATCGAAGCAGAGAAGGCCGGGGAATACGGCCTCGGCTTCCTCGTCGTGGCCCGGGAGATCCGTCGGCTCGCCGACCAGACCGCCGTGGCATCGCTCGACATCGAGCGGATGGTCAAGGAGATGCAAAATGCCGTGTCGGCGGGCGTCATGGAGATGGACAAGTTCAGCGAACAGGTGCGGGGCGGCGTCAGCGAGATCGGCGAGATCTCGGCCCGACTCGGCGACATCATCTCCGCCGTACAGGGAATCTCCGGACGCTTCGGTCAGGTCACCGAGGGGATGAGGGCGCAATCGCAGGGAGCCGAACAGATCCGCGAGGCGATGGTCCGGCTGGCCGAAGGGGCAGCGCGGACGGCGGAATCGCTCAATGATTTCAACGGCGCCACGATCCACCTCCGCGAGGCGGTTGGCGACCTCAAGGAGGAGGTGTCCAGGTTCACGATCTGATCGCCATCCGTCACCCTTGCGCGATCTCCGGGCCCCGCCGCCATGCAACTCCTCACCTTCACCGCCGGCGGACAGACCTACGCCATCGAGGCCACGTGCGTCGTGGAGGTGCTGCCGGCCGTGCCGGCCCGCGTGGTCCCCAGGCTGCCCGACTACGTCCTCGGGGTGGTCGGTTACCGGGGAAGGCTGATCCCGGTCATCGACCTGGCCAAGCGGCTCACCGACGAGTTCTCGGCCCGCCGGTTGAGCACGAGGCTGCTGGTGGTCGAGTTTCCCTGGAGGGAAGGGTCGGAGTCCTCGCGACCGTCGCCGAAGGCCCGGTTGGGGATCGTGGCCGAGAACATGGTCTCGACGCTCAGGTCGGACGACGTCGATATGGTTTTTCCGACGATGCACCTGGAAAGTTCCCCGTATTTAGGGAGAATCCTTCGACTGAACGGGCAGACGGTACACATGCTGATCGTCGAGAATCTCCTCCCGGCAGAACTCGCCTCGGGCTTGTTCGCGGCTGCCCCGGAGCCGCCATTGCCATGAATCAGTCCCCTGCCTTGCCTTCGACAGCGGCCGAGGAGGTGCTCCGACGTTGGATCGGCCTCGACCCCCACAGCATCGGCGAAGCGGCCATCCGCCGTGCTGTCCGCCTGAGGATGCTCTCGCTGGGTCTCGACGACATCCAGACCTTTGTCCGTCTCGTGGAGACCGACCGGACGGAGCGTGATCGCCTCGTCGAGGAGGTCGTGGTCGCGGAGAGTTGGTTTTTCCGCGACCAGCAGGTCTATGACCATCTCCGGCGATTCGTCTCGGCAAGAATCGCGGCCCGCCCCGGCGATCCGGTGAGGATTCTCAGCGCCCCCTGCGCGGCGGGTGAGGAGCCCTACTCGATCGCGATGGCGCTGCTCGATTCCGGCTTGCGTTCCGAGCAATTCCGCATCGATGCCATCGACATCAGTCGTGTCGCCCTTTCCAAAGCGCAGACCGCACGCTATTCCCCGAACGCGTTTCGTAACGCCGACAGTGGTTTCCGCGACCGCTGGTTCAGGATGGACGGTGGCAGCGCCGTGCTCGACGAGGCGGTGTCTCGCTGCATCCGCTTCGCCTGGGCAAACATCCTCGAGGAGTCTTTTGTGTCCGGAGCGCTCGACTCCGGCCGGGCTCCGTACGACGTCGTGTTCTGTCGGAACCTCCTCATCTATCTCACGCCCGATGCCAGGGCTGCCGTGGAGCGGTCGATCGATCGACTGCTGAAGCCGGATGGCATCGTGGTCCTCGGGGCGGCGGAGCCCGCGATCCTCCAGGGCAACTGGGTGGCAGACTCCGCCGGATCGACGTTCACCCTCCGACGGGGAGGCTCCGGGGAAACCGCCCGCTGGCCCTCCCTGGCCGCTGGCCCGAGCACCACGCCACGGCGCCCCGCGCCCCTCACAGCGTCCCGCGCCCACCACCCGAAGGCCACTGCTCGATTGACGCCGCGTCAGCTCACGCCGATCACGCCGCCGCCCCTCTCGTCATTCGATGGACAGGCACACGCAGCACCACAAGCCCCCGTTCCCCCTCCCGATGGGGCCGCAACCGAACCGAGGCCCCAAAACGTTTCCCAGACGTTGGCCGATGTCAATGCCCTCGCCAACGCCCGACGCTTCAAGGAAGCAATCGCCTTGTGTGAATCGGCCCAGAAGGATCTGGGCCCCTCGGCGGAGCTGTACTTCATCGCCGGAATCATGCACCAGACCTCCGGCAGCCTGACCGTAGCCGAGGACTGCTTCCACAAGACGCTCTACCTCGACGGCACCCACGATGAAGCCCTTCTCGCCCTTTCCCTGCTCGCTGAGCAGCGTGGCGACCGCGGCCAAGCCGAGCAGTACCGTCGCTCGGCGTTGCGGGTCGTGGAACGGAAGGGAGATCAATGAACGACCCTTCCTCCGTCCATGCGGCGCATCATCCAGTTCCTCCCCCGACAGCCCAGGGCGGTCCGGCCCCATGTGCGCCCGAGCAGATCGACGCCCATCTCCCTCCAGTCGCCGCGCCGGCCGACCGGGAGGAGTGCTGGCGACGAATCGGCGTCACCGGTGATCGGAGTTGCCGGGAACTGGAGACCTACATCCACTGTCGCAACTGCCCCGTCATGGCCGATGCGGCACGCGCTTTCTTCGATCGCCTGGCGCCGATCGGCTATCTCGAATCGTGGTCGGGGATCATCGAGGAACGCGGCACCCGCCGCGATCAAGAGGTTGTCAGCGTCCTCGTCTTCCGGCTCGCTGACGAGTGGCTTGCCCTGCCGACAACGGCGCTGGTCGAGGTCACCAAAGTACGCCGGTGCCATCGCGTGCCGCACCGGACCGGCGGCGTCCTCGAAGGCCTCGTGAACATCCGCGGACAGTTGCAACTGTGCGTCTCCGCGCAGCGCCTGCTGGGGATCGAAGAGGCCGCCGCGGAACCGAGGGCCGCGACGGGCGACCTCATCCGAGTCGTTGATCCGGAGCTGCGCCGCTTGCTCGTCGTCGAGCGGCAGGGCCGCCACGGCCCCGACCGCTGGGTTTTCCCTGTTGAGCAGGTCGCCGGTGTTTTCCGCGTCGACCAGGCCACGCTCCGCGCGGTTCCCGCCACGGTCAGTCAGTCGGGGGCCCGGTTCTGCCAGGCGCTGTTCGATTGGCAGGGCGTGATCGTGGGAATCCTCGACGAGACCCGGTTTCTCGACGGCCTCAAAGACCAGGTCCGTTCGACCTGACCCATCCCCGACTCGCCGGACCTGAACAGAAAGGAGCATGCCGTGGCGGAAGATCTGAGCGGCTTTTCCATGCTCGAACTGTTTCGGCTCGAGGCCGACACACAGACCGCCGTGCTGTCGGCGGGGATTCTGGCCATCGAACGCCTCGACCTGTCTGCCCAGACCATCGAGGCGATGATGCGCGCCGCACACTCGCTGAAGGGGGCCGCCCGCATCGTCGGAGTCGAGCCCGCCGTCGAGGTGTCCCATGCCCTCGAGGACTGTTTCGTCGCTGCCGGCCGGGGCGAGATCCAAGTCCGCCCTGAGCATGCCGACGTTCTCCTGGCGTGCGTTGACTTCCTTGCGTCGATCGGCCGGGCTGACGATGCGCTGCTGCCGGATGGCCCCTGGTTCGGAAGGGCGATGGCCCTCGTCGCGGCCTTGGGAAGGATGCATTCGCTCCCCGAGGAACTCTTCCCGGTACCCTCGGCACAGGTCGCGCCCCCGGCTCCCCTTCCGGAGATTCCGGGCCGTTTCCCCACGCCGGCTCTTCTGCCCCGATCCCCCGAGCCAGCCCGCGATGAGGAGCCGCCGGTCGCGATCGCGCCCTCCGACGAACCGCCGGTGGCGACGGCTCCCGAGCCTGCGCTCGAATCGACTGACCGTGTCGTGCGGGTTTCGGCGGACAGCTTGACCAGATTGGTGGGCCTTGCCGGCGAGGCTCTCGTGGAGACCCGGCAACTCCGTCCGTTCATCGACGGACTCCTCGGATTGCGGGCCTCCCAGATCGAACTCTGTGACTCCCTGGCGGCCCTCGAGGATCGGACGGCAGCCGATGGCGTTGCCCTGCCGGCGTCCGTGGCGATGGCCGTCGAGCGGGCGCGATCGCGGGCCGACGCGATGTTGGCGACGCTCATGAAGCACGTCGATGACTTCGAGAGCTTTGCTCGACGCAATGAGGACCTCTCGGGCCGGCTCCACCACGAGGTGATCGTCAGCCGGATGCGGCCGCTGGCCGATGGAATTCGCGCGTTTCCGAGGCTCGTTCGTGATCTCGCCCGGTCGCTCGACCGACAGGTGCGGTTCGAGGTGCGTGGCGAGCAGACCGGCGTGGACCGCGACATCCTCGACAAGCTCGAAGCTCCCCTCTCGCACCTCATTCGCAACGCCATCGATCATGGCATCGAGCCCCCTGACGAACGGATCGCCGCCGGCAAGCCCCCGTCGGGCAAAATCGTCCTCGAAGCCCGTCACCGCGCCGGGATGCTGCAGATCCTCATCACCGACGATGGCCGGGGCATCGATGTCGAGCGACTGCGAGCCCGCGCCGTGGAACGCGATCTCGTCCCCCGACACGTCGCCGAACGCCTCACCGAATCGGAGGTGATGGAGTTCATGTTCCTGCCCGGCTTCTCCACTCGGGAACGGGTCACGGAAATCTCCGGACGCGGGGTCGGGCTCGACGTCGTTCAGAGCATGGTGAAGGCGGTCGGTGGCGGTGTCCGGGTCTCCAGCCAAGCCGGCCGCCAGACGGTTTTCACGCTCCAACTGCCGATCACGATGTCGGTTGTCCGCGCCCTGCTCGTCGAGGTCGCCGGCGAGCCCTACGCATTTCCTTTGACGCGGATCGACAACATCCAATTCGTCGATCATGCCGACGTGCGCACCGTCGAGGGGCGGCAATTCTTCCGCCGGGACGACGAATCGATCGGATTGGTGATGGCCGAGCAGATTCTGGGCACCGGAACGGGAGACAGCCCGCCCGCCCCGATGCCGGTCGTCGTCGTCAGCGACCGGGGGCAAAAGTTCGGCATGATCGTCGACGCCTTTCTGGGAGAGCGGGATCTCGAAGTCCGTCCCCTCGATCGCCGGCTCGGGAAGATCGCCGACATCAGCAGCGCCTCGCTCCTGGAAAACGGCGATCCGGTGCTGATCGTCGACGTCGAGGATCTCGTGCTCTCGATCGACAACATGCTGATGGGGCGGAGGTTGTCGCGGGTCGACTTCGAGCATCTCGTCCGT
The DNA here is from genome assembly GCA_945860405.1 of Candidatus Kuenenia stuttgartensis. Classification (GTDB taxonomy): domain Bacteria; phylum Planctomycetota; class Planctomycetia; order Pirellulales; family UBA1268; genus QWOP01. Next base: position 29,098 of record CAMARC010000002.1, read on the forward strand.
CGGGCCCGTCGGACGAAGCGGGTTTTGGTCGTTGACGATTCCGTCACCGTCCGAGAACTGGAGCGTCAACTACTCCATTCGCGGGGTTTCGATGTCGACGTTGCCGTGGATGGCATGGACGGCTGGAATGCAATCCGTGGTGGCGACTACGATCTGGTGGTCAGCGACGTCGACATGCCCAGGCTCGACGGGATCGGCTTGGTGTCCCTCATCAAGGGGGACCCTCTCCGCAAGGACCTTCCTGTCGTGATCGTCTCCTACAAGGATCGGGAGAGCGATCGGATCCGCGGACTCGATGCCGGGGCGAACCGCTACCTGACCAAGACCAGTTTTCACGACCAGACTTTCATATCCACGATCATCGACCTGATCGGTGAGCCGAACGCGTGAACCGCGGGCGGCCACCTTGGGGGGGGGGGCAGTGTGCGAATCGGAATCGTCAATGACGTACGGGCCGCGAGCGAGGCTCTGCGTCGGATTGTCACCGGCCTGACAGACCATGAGATCGCCTGGACGGCCAGTGACGGTGTCGAGGCGGTGGCGGCGGCCAAGCGCGACCGCCCTGACCTGATCCTCATGGATCTGCTCATGCCGCACATGGATGGCGTCCAGGCCACCCGGCAGATCATGCTCTCGTCCCCGTGCGCGATCCTCGTGGTCACCGCGACGGTGAGCGGCAATATTTCCTTGGTCTACGAGGCCATGGGCCACGGTGCGCTCGATGCCGTCGACACGCCTGTGCTCGGTCCGTCGGGCGAGGTTCAGGGGGCCCAGGCGCTCGTCGACAAGATCGCCATGATTGGAAAATTGGTCGGCGCGTCCCCCGATGCCCGTCGTACCAGCCGGGTGGCTGCTCCGTCCGGCCCGCCCAAACTGCTCCTCATCGGCGCCTCAACCGGGGGACCGAAGGCGATCTCCGAGATTCTCCAGCCACTCCCCGTCGACTGGAATGTTGCCGTGCTGATCGTGCAGCACGTCGACATGGCCTTCGCACCGGGGCTGGCAAAATGGCTCGGGGACCGAACCGGACGATCGGTGCGGGTGGTCGAGGACGGCCAAATGCCCCTGGCCGGGGACGTGCTCGTCGCCGGCACCAACGACCATCTCATCTTCAACAAGGATCGGACCCTCGCCTATCGCGAGGAACCGAAACACCTCTTCTTCAGACCGAGCGTCGATGTCTTCTTCTGGAGCGTGGCCGAATGCTGGCCCCAGGCCGGCACTGCGATCCTCCTCACGGGCATGGGAACCGACGGTGCCAAGGGACTGCTCGCCCTCCGGGCCCGCGGCTGGCACACGATCGCCCAGGATCAGTCGAGCAGCGTGGTCTGGAGCATGCCGAAGGCCGCGATCGAACTCAACGCAGCCTGCGAAGTGCTGCCGGTCGCCAAGATGTCCCAGGCGATCAGCCAACGATTGGCGAAGTGACGCCGCCGTGGCCGGCGATCTCGCGCATCACTCCGAGCACGATCGCCTCGGCGGTGCCGGGGCGGCGATCGAGCGCGATGACCTGCACCCCGACCGGTAATCCGGCACTGCCGCGATCGGTCTCGATGGCCGCGGCCTCGACAGGGTCGTTCGACCGGGGCCGACCCGACTCCTCGTCGCCCCGCACCGCGGTGACCGGCACCGCCCCCGCCGCAAGGTCGAGAAGATTCGCGAGGAGACAGGGGGACGCTGCCAAAAGGAGGCGCGACGCCGAGCCATGACGGAGGGCAGGGAGCGCGGAGACGGGGCAGACAATGCAATCGTGGGCCGTCGCCCAACGCGCTACGGTGGCCTCGATCGGGCCCCGGCTCCAGAGGAGAGCTTCGCGCGCGGCCGCGTTCCGGGGGCCGGTTCGACGCAGCGCTCGAGCCTCGAGGGCACGCCCCCCCCAGACGCACGCCCCGGCAACGATGCCCCGTGCCCACCCCGGGATCCCCGCCAGGGTGAGGAGTCGACGGACCGGATCGATCGGTCGCTCCCCGGCGAACAGCCGGCGGATGTCGGCGCCGCCGTCCGCCGAAAGGATGCCGAGATGCACCCAGGCGGCCTCGGCGGCCACCTCGGGATCGAGTCGGGTCACGGTGGCCCCGGAGGCAGCGAGACGTTCGACCGCCAAGGCGACGGCCCGGCGGACCGCCGGGGAGGGAGCCAGGGGGCCGGCCTCGTCCCACCACCCCACACGGAGACGATTGACAGGAGGGGCTCCAACGACAGGCGTTCCACACAGCCCAAGGAATCCTGCTTCGGCATCGTCGACCGTCCGCGCGAGGAAACCGGCCCGTGATCGCTGCCCGACGAGCCGTGGCATCGTCTCGAAGGCCCCGCCGCCGCCGAGCGTTTCCGCGCGCGGCAACAGGCCGACGATCCCGCAGGCGTGTGCCGGTTGGCGGATGCTGCCGGCCAGGTCAGTCCCGATGGCCAGCGGAACACACCCGGCGGCGACCAGCGCCGCATCCCCGCCACTGCTTCCTCCCGGGCCCCGTTCAGCATCGGTCGGGTGAACGGTCCTTCCCCACACGGGATTGTCGGTCTCGTGGAGGTAGAGCGCTTGGGGTACGTTCCCCTTGCCGATGACGATCGCTCCGGCGGCCTGCAATCGAGTCACGATTCCCGCGTCATCCCGGTCGAGCGCCGACGCCCGGCCACGAATCCCGAGGGTTGTGACCAGCCCCCTGACGGCGAAGCACTCCTTGACGCTCACCGGCACACCGGCGAGTGGACCGGGGGCCGAGTTGGCGAGCCGGGAAGCATCCGCGATCGCCTCGGCGCCACGGGACTGCACGAGAGCATTGAGACCGGCGTGGGCGCGGCGGCAACAATCGACCGACTCCGTGACCACGTCCACCGGATCGACGGCTCCACGGGCTACCTCGGCGACGATTCCTGCCACGGTCTCCCGATGATTCGGCTCGCCCATCCGATCAAGCTCCGCAGGGATGAACGCGCCGTCGATCACAACGAGTTGGGATCGACCGCATCGTCCGCCGCTTTTCCAACCGCCGGCAGCGTCCCGATATCGACGGCCCAGATCGTGTCGGATTCCCCGAGAACACCGACCACGATGACCGCATCGCCGGGCTGGGCCATGGGGGCACTGCGGCTTAGGAACGACAGCCCATGGGGGGCCTCTCCTCCGACGGCGAGCCGCCCACCCCACCAGGGACCAACGGGGCGGACCGCTTCGAGCGTAGCGATGAGGATCGCCCCATCCGACGGGCGTTTTTCGCTGGCGAGCCACATGCTGCCGAGAAGCTCCAGATCGTTGTGACGATCGAGGGCCAACCTCGCGCGCAACTCGGCAAACCGATCGATGACCTCGGAAGACGATTGGCCCGACTCGATCGCCGCCCGTTCCACCTTGGCCAATTCGAGCGCCACGAGGCTCAAACTCCGGTACCACAAGACGAGCGCCTGCTCGCGGGCAGCCGGATCCCCGCCGAAGGCTCCTTCGCCGAGCGTATCGGTGGCGCTGGTCGCCGCGTTGATCGCCGCCGTGACCGTGGCAAGATCGATCCCGGCCGACTCGTGCCCGGCTTCGATGCCCGCGCTCCCGGCGTCAACCAGCACCGGATCGACGACGATCTCCAGTTCCTCGATCGGCTGAGGCTGAGGCTGAGGCGAGGCGGGAAGCCCACTGCCGGCGAGTTCGGCCGCATCGGCGGGAGCGGGGGCCGGCGCGATCGCCCCCTCCACGAGCGCCCCCTCAACAGGGGCCGGGGTGGCAGCAGCGGGGGCGATGCTCGGTGCCGGCACCGGCTCTGCCGTGGTCGTGCCTTTGGCCGGCGGGGAAGAAATCTGATCGAGCGTCAACCTTCCGGGGCCACCGGTCGTCTTGTCGGTGCGTCTCTCCTCGCCGGCCGAGCGGAAACGGGACGGGAGGAGGAATCGAAGGCCGTTAGGCACCTTCGGGGTGATCTGGAGGGGATCACGCTGAAACCCGAACAGGAGAATCGCCAGCGTGACGGGGATCGCCAGCACGCCCCCGATCACCACGCCGACCATCTGCCCCAATCCCCCGCCTGCTCGCTTCGAGCGCGGTCCCGACGTCACAATCGCACCGGAGGCGACAGCGGGGGGCAGGGCTGCCGAGAGCGCCCCGACGTCGATCGTTTCGCCTTGGGATTCGTCGATCCCCTGCGAGTCTCCGTGGTAGGAGTCCGCGACTGCGGGATCGACAACCTCCGCTTCACCAACGAACGCGCCGAATCCGATCGACTCCGACGGCAGGTCATCACGCACTGTCGCGACGATGTCACGCCACTCATCCGCGGCCTTCTCGCCGCCGGAGTGGAGTTCCTCCTCGGGCAACGGATCTGTCCCGGCCGGCCAGACGGGCTCATCCTCTGGAACCTCTGTGGCAAGCGTGCGGACCGCACGCTCCTCCGGTGGGCTGACCGACGAACCGACATCGCTCGGCGACGCGATACCCGATTGGCCGGTGCCGATCTGCACCCGAGAGGCGTGAGAAACGCCCGACGCCTCGGGATCGTCTTCGGAGGTGGTCACGGCAAGAGGGTCGGGGCCGACATCGATGGCAACATCGAGGTCGGCCGGTCCCTCGAGCCAGCCTTCCGGCATTCCATCGACACGGGAACGCTCCTCTTCGGAGGTCTCTCCGATGCCGACCCGCGCGTCATCGATCCCGAGTTCGAAGCGATCGGCATCCGTGGGCTCGATGCTTTCCCAAGCCTCCGCAGATGCCCGGTCAGTCAGGGAGTCATCCCCGGCCGACGGGGCCGGAGTGATGTCATCCCCTTCGGGCACCGGTCGGTCGTTCTCGAAAGTCATCGCCCCCTCCAGCCGCTTGTGATCGGCGATCCACACGGGGGGACGGGGCGTCCCGGGTGGGGCCACACGCCACCAAGACCACCGGATCGATCGCCTTCATCCCACCCACTTTCGTTTCGATTGTACCACCGGGTCCAAGGCTCAACTGTCCCGGTCTGGAGGCATTCCATGCCGCTGATCAAGGGGCCGGTCGAGGTCACGACGGGGGCAACGTCTCCAGGCCGTGGGCCGGTCCGTAGCGGGCCCACAGACTCTCCACCAGCCACCGCTCCGAGACAGGCCGACCCGTGGCCCCGGAAACGAGCGGTCCGGGATCGATCAGTCGCCCGTGCTTGTGAACCCGCTCCCGGAGCCATTCCAGAAGCGGGCCGAACCTCCCAGCGGTGATGGCTGCGGGGAGATCGGGCAGATCGGTCTCGACCGCGGCCATCATCTGTGCGGAGTAGACGTTCCCGAGGGTGTAGGTGGGGAAATAGCCGATCAATCCGGCGCTCCAGTGGATGTCTTGGAGAACCCCTTCGGCCGCGGTGGCCGGGCGGATCCCGAAGTCCTGTTCGAATCGCTCGTCCCAGGCGACCGGAAGATCGGCCACGGCGAGCTCCCCACGGATGAGGGCCCGCTCGAGATCGAAGCGGAGCATGATGTGAAGATTGTAGGTCACCTCGTCAGCCTCGACGCGGATCAGCGACGGACGGACGACGAGCAACGACCGCTGGACTTCCTCGGGGGATGCGTCCGACAGCGCCTCCGGGAACATCCTCCTGGCCAGCGGCAGGCACCATTCCCAGAATGGGAGCGAGCGACCGACGAGATTCTCCCAGAGCCGTGATTGAGACTCGTGAACGCCAAGCGAGGCCGCCTCGCCACCCGGAAGTCCGAACGCATCGGACCGCAGACCCTGTTCGTAAAGCCCATGACCGGCCTCGTGGAGCACGCCGAACAGGGCGGTGGGAAGATACGACTCGTCCCAGCGCGTGGTGAGTCGGCAGTCGTGCGGCCCGGTCGTGCTACAAAACGGGTGCTCCGAGGTGTCGATCCGCCCACGAGCGAAGTCGAAGCCGATTTTCTCGGCCACCATCCGGACGAACGATTCCTGGGCTGCGCGGGGAAAATGCTGCCGCAGCAGGTCGTCCCGCGGAGGGCACCTCGATCCACGACACGCCCGGACAAGGGCCACGATCCCCGGGCGCAACCGGTCGAAGAGCGCCGAGACGTCGCTCGACCGGGCGCCTGGTTCGTGGTCGTCGAGGAGGGCGTCGTAGGGATCGAGGTCGGGCGACTGACAGGTTGCCTGCTCCCGCTTCAGCCTCACAAGGCGGGCGAGGTGCGGGGCGAATCCCTTCCAGTCCGAATGCCGTCGGGCTTCGACCCACGCCTGCTGGCCATCGATGCAGGCCCGCGCGATCTCCTCCACCAGCCGCGCGGGCAGTCGGAGTTGCTTGCGGAGGTCGCAGAGAAGGCGGAGGACGGTGACACGCTCCTCGTCGCTCCAGTCGCCCTCGCCCCCCTCCATCGAGGTGGCGAGCCGTTCGAGGCGATCCCGCTGCGCCGGCTCGGTGCGGGCCGTGTGAACCAAGGAAGCGACGGCAGCCGCCTGGTCGGCGCGGTACGCCCCGCCAGCCGGCGGCAACATCGTCTGCTCGTCCCAGCCGAGGAGCGATTCGACCGAGGCCAGCACCGCCGTCCGCCGTGCGTGGGCGGCCGCGGCGACATACTCGGAGCGAAGATCGGGGGGAGACCTGCGGGGTTCGTCTGAGGTGGGCATGGGGGGAGAGTATGCTCCCGGGGACACCCCTGACAACCGGCCCCGTGCCATTCATCCAGGCCCCCGTGGAAGTTCCCATGCTCGACGCCCTCGTCATCGCCCCCCATCCCGACGATGCTGAACTCGGCATGGGGGGCACCATCGCGCTCATGCTTGCCCGCGGGCTGCGCGTCGGCGTCCTCGATCTCACCGATGGTGAACCGACGCCGCGGGGCACGACCGAGATCCGTGCCCGGGAGACCGCCGCCGCCACCGATGTGCTCGGGATCCCGTGGCGGGAGAATCTCGGCCTCCCCAACCGTCGTCTCCGGGCCACGCTCGCCGCCCGTGCCAGCCTTGCCGCCACGATCCGCCGCACCCGCCCGAGATGGCTGTTCTCACCACACTGGGTGGACGCCCACCCTGACCACGTCGCCGCCACCCGCCTCGTCGATGCGGCGCGATTCTGGGCAAAACTCACGAAATGCGACCTGCCTGGTGAACCGTGGCATCCGTCGCGCGTCTACCACTACTCGTGCGTCCACCTCAAAGTGCTGCTCCGTCCGGCGTTCATCGTCGACATCAGCTCAACCTGGGATCTCAAGGCCCGAAGTCTCGCCTGCTACGCCAGCCAATTCCCCCCTCCGTCCTCCTCCTCCCCGACCATGTCCCCGCCGACAGTGCTTGAAAACGTCGACGCCGCGGCGCGGTGGTGGGGCTCGATGATCGGCGTGGCCCGCGGCGAGCCGTTCACCTCCCGCGAACCGATTGGACTGCGTGGTTTCGGGGATCTTTTCTGACGCCTTCCTGAGGCTGCCGACGTCGGATCGGCCCCTCGGGCAAACTGCGCCGGCAAGCGCTGCGGAGGGGAGACGGGAGTGCCGCCGGGACTTGGCCGGATGGGAGCGATTCGAGGGGCGAACGACGGAATCGTACGGCTCACGGTGGCCCCGGGCCGATACCCACAGTGCGGTCGCATGCGCGTCCGCCGCCGCTCCCTCGGCCCACAGGGTCTTCACCATGCCCGCCCGAGACATCAACGTCATGGCCCTGGTCAAGGGGGGCGAACGGTACGTCTTCCTGTACGACGACGAAAGCCGTGCCGAAGCCCTTCGCACCCTCGGCCGCTTCGCTTCCGATCCAGAGTTGAGCTTCACGTGGCACGACGCCGCCGTCCTCGGCGAGAAGGTCCGCCACGCCGCGCCGCGGGTCAATCGGGTGCGTTTCGTGCCCCCGGCCGACCGGACGGCCTGATCGCTCCCCCGGGCAGGGATCCCGATGCCCACACCGCCACCTGATGCCACCGCCGGATTCATGCCGGTGATCGATCGCTTCCTCGGGGCCATGGTCGCCGAACGGGGCTGCTCCCCCTTCACCGTCAAAAGCTACCGAGAGGATCTCCTCCAGTTGGCGGAGTTCCTCGCCTCGGCCGGCTGTCGCAGCCCCGGCGATGCAACGAGCACGATCCTGCGGCGATTCGCCGGCGGACTCCACGCGGCCGGCTACGCCTCGGCGACGGTGGCGAGGAAGCTGGCAAGCACCCGCAGCTTCTACGCTTTCGGTCAGCGCGAGGGATGGGTGCGGACGAATCCCGCCAAGCCGCTGCGGGGTCCGAAACGGGCGCGAAAGCTCCCCAAGTTTCTCACTGGCGAGGAAATCGGCCGCCTCCTTGCCGCCCCCCAACCGAAGGCCACCGGCGGGCTCCGCGATCGGGCGATCCTCGAGCTGATGTATTCAGCGGGGCTCCGCGTCCGCGAACTCGTCGGCGTCGACGACACCGACCTCGACCTCCGCGGCGGCACGGTGAGGGTTCGCGGCAAGGGACGCCGGGAGCGTCTGGGAATCGTCGGGCGCCACGCTCAGCGCGCGGTCGAAGCCTGGCTCGCTTCCCGTCCCCGCCCGAGAGGCCCAGCCGCCGCCCGTGTTCAGCCGTTGTTCACCAATCGGTTCGGAACGCGGCTCTCGGTGCGAGGCGTTGCCCGGCTTCTCGAGAAACATCTCCTCACGGCCGGGCTCGCCGGACGGGCCAGCCCCCACACCCTGCGTCACAGTTTCGCCACTCATCTGCTCGACGCAGGAGCGGACATCCGCAGCGTCCAAGAGCTCCTTGGGCACAAGAGCCTCGTCACCACGCAGATCTACACCCACGTGACGACCACGCGTCTTCTCGACGCGTTCGACAAAGCCCATCCCCGCGCCCGCTAGCAGGCCGTGGCCAGCGAAGGTTCAGACGAGGCCCCGGCGCACGGCCCACACGGCCGCCTGCGTCCGATCGGTGACGGCGATCTTGCGGAGGATGTTTTGGACATGCTCCTTCACCGTCTCGACGCTGATCGTCAGCGATTGGGCGATCTCCTTGTTGGAGAGCCCCAGGGCCATGTGGCGGAGAACCTGCGTTTCACGCTGCGTGAGGGGGATATCGGGATCGGGCGTGGCTACCCGGTTGGCCATCGTCGTGGCCACGCGGCGCAACTCGCCAGCACGGGCCGGGAGTTGACCAGCTGCGGCCCCGGTTATCGCGGCGATGATTTCGCTCCGCGAGGCCCCCTTGAGGATGTAGTCGTGGGCCCCAGCGGCCACCGCGCGGGCCACGTAAGTCGGATTGTCGAACGTCGAGAGCATCACCACCCGGACGGTGGGCAGATCGGCCCGGATCTTCTCGAGGGCCGCCAAGCCATCCTTTCCCGGCATACGGATGTCGAGGAGCACGACATCGGGCTTGAGCTTCTTGGCCAGTTTCACCGCCTCGTCGCCGTTGGAAGCCTCGCCCAGAATCTTGACCTCGGAGCCGGCAAGCAGGCTGGCGAGACCGCGGCGAACCACTTCATGGTCATCGGCGATGAGGACTTTGACTGACATGCTCTCTGGGCTCCTTCGATGATGTGACACAACTTCGGTGTATGTTGCATCGTAGCTCCATTGCCTGCGAGCTACAACGATGAGGACGAAGCTCCCCTCACACGACGTATTTTACCCCGCTAGGGAGCCAGAAACAATGAACAAAGCCTTCGGCCTACCCCTGCCGGAGCCGCCCCTCGGCTTCGCGTCCCAGGGCGAGCAGGTCGTCGGCCCCCAGCCGGCGCAGGTCTTCGGCCACCCTCCGGCCGAGTTCCTCCGGTGTCTCGGCGGCGCCAGCAACGGCCCGGGCCTCGATCGTCGCGATCCCTGCGCCGTTCGGTCCGAGGACGCAGGCACCGAGGTGGAGGAGATCTCCTTCGAATCGGGCCCAGGCGCCCACTGGCGCCAAGCATCCACCCGCCAGAGCCGCCAAACAGGCACGCTCGGCACGCACCGCCGCGTGGGATGACGGATCATCGATTGCACTGACCACGGCCGCCATCCGCGGATCTCCACTGCGGATCTGCACGACGAGGGCTCCCTGGGCAACGGCGGGCCAGAAAGCGTCGGGACGGAGCACCTCGGTGATCCGCTGCTCCAAACCGAGACGCCCGAGGCCAGCGGCCGCGAGGATCAAGCCGTCACACACCCCCTCGTCGAGTTGGCGGAGACGGGTGTCGACATTGCCGCGGACCGATCGGACCTCGAGGTCGGGACGGCGGGCCCGGAGTTGCATGACACGGCGGACGCTTGAGGTCCCCACGACGGCTCGGGGCGGCAGTTGGTCGATCGTCGGCGCCGCACGCCCCACGAACGCGTCGAAGGGGGACGCCCGGAGGGGAACGCAGGCCAATTCGAGGCCCGGCGTGACGGCAGTGGGGAGGTCTTTGAAACTGTGGACCGCCGCATCGATCCGCCCGTCGAGGAGGGCACGCTCGAGTTCGCGAACGAACACCCCGTCCCCCCCCCGGATACCGGCGATCGGGACATCGGTGACGACGTCGCCCCGGGTGGAGACGAGTTCGACCGACACTTCGTGCCCGCGGGCCCGGAACTGGTCAACCACCCACCCTGTCTGCGTCCGCGCCAGCGCACTTCCCCTCGTCCCGACGCGGATCTCCGTCCGTTCCATCGCATATCCCTCGTGCTCGGCGCCTCCCTCGCGGCGCAGTGGTCGACATTTCAGGGCACCAGCCCGGTCTTCTCAATCGTCCCCGTCATGATCGGCCCGGGCAATGACGGCGACATGAACGGCGGCGGCCCCTGCCTTCGACAGCGCCCGGCGACAGGCCGACAGCGTACCACCGGTGGTGACCACATCGTCGACAAGGAGCACCCGCATCCCGGCAACCCCGCGGCGCCGGCCGCCGAAGGCATCGCGAACGTTGGCCCGCCGCTCCCCGAACGGGAGGCGGTTTTGCATCACCGTGGCCCGGGTACGCCGCAGCAACCGGCGCATCGGAAGCCCCGACAGCCCCCCCAACCGCCCGGCGATGACCTCCGCCGCACTCGTGCCGCGCACGACCCGACGCCACCAGTGCATCGGCACCGGCACGACGACGTCCGGCTTCCAGGAGGCTATTGTTGCGGCGTGGTGGCGGTGAAGGAGCGTGGCGAGCGCTGCAGCGACGTCATCGCCGCGGGGATGCTTCGCGCGGAGCACCGCGTCCCGGAGCAGTCCGCCATACCCCCCCAGCACGACGATCCCGTCCCAGTCCCGACACCGCCCCCGACATGACCGGCACTGTCCTGTCTCCCCACCCTGCCCACACGCCAGACAGCGTGGGCCACCAGCCGTGAGTTCACCGACACATCCCCGGCAGAGCGGAAGCGGCCTCACCCATCCCGTCACCTCCGTTGGGGCGGGCCCCTGCTCCGCCGACGGTGCCACATCCCCCTCTCTCTGGCAGAGGACGCAGCGGGGGGGAAAGAGCAGGTCGATCGCGGGGCCTGCCCAGGCCCCACGCTGCCGCTCCAGCCAAGTCCGAAGCCGTGTCATCGCCGCGGAAATCCCGTATTGAGCCAGGTTGACGCTGTTTCCGGGCCGCCCTATCCTCCGCCCCTCCGCCCGGTCCCAGGCTTCCGCTGCCGGGCCATTCCCCCGCCGTCCGCAAACGCCAGGCCCGGCATGCTGATCGACCGCTACATCGCCCGCGCCCAACTCCATGCGTTCGTGATCGTGTTCGTCAGTTTGGCAGGGCTGACATTCGTTGTCGACGCCTTCACCAACATGGAGGAGTTCGTCACGCACGCGGCCGAAGGGGGTGGGTTGTGGAAGGTGCTCGGCAAGTACTACGGCTACCGCCTGATCTCGTTCTTTGACGCCACAAGCGCCATCATTTCCCTGGCCAGCGCCATGTTCGCCCTGTCGTGGCTGGAGCGCCACAACGAATTGACCGCCCTGCTGGCTGCGGGGGTCACCCGCTGGCGGATCGCCCGCGGATCGATCGCGTTCGCCGCCGTCGTGGCGATCCTCGCTGGCGCCAACCGCGAATTGGTCCTGCCCCGAATCCGGGAAGCGTTCTCCCGCAACGCCCAAGACCTCAAGGGCAACAAAGACCAGCCGTTCGAGGCCCGCTACGACCACGAGACCGAGATCCTCTTCCGGGGGCGATCGGTGCAAGCTGCGCCCCGCCGGATCGAGTCGCCCAGCCTCCTCCTCCCCCAGCCGCTGGCGGAACACGGCACGCAGATCGATGCGGCCGAGGCCCACTGGCTCCCCGCTGACGCCCGCCACCCCGCCGGCTACCTTCTCGGGGCGGTGCGTGAGCCGGCTGGCATCGACCGCCTCGCTCCGATCGAGGCCGGTGGCCGGACGATCATCCAGACACGGGCCGGGGCCGACTGGCTGGAACCGGGCCAATGTTTCGTGGCCAGCGACGTCTCCTTCGAGCAGTTGATCGGGTCGTCGAACTGGATCCAGTATTCCTCCACGCCCGAACTCGTCGCGTCGATCGCCAATCCCGCCCTCGGAGTCGGCGCCGACATCCCGCTCCGTGTCCACGCCCGTTTCGTGGCGCCGTTCCTCGACATGTCGCTGGCCCTGTTGGGCATCCCGCTGGTGGTCGGCCCCAACCGTCGCGGGATTTTCGTCGCCGTCGGCCTGTGCGTCGCGATGACCGTGTTCTTCTTCCTCGTCACGCTCGGCTGCCACGCGGCAGCCTCGAGTTACGTGATCAGCCCGTCGGTCGGCGCCTGGGCCCCGCTGCTCATCCTCGCCCCTTTGGCCGCTTGGCGGGCCCAGCCGATGTGGCAGTGACACTGCCAACACTCCACGGCCGTGGTCGTACGGCCATCCGGATGGAGCGGTCGTGACGATTGCCCGAAATTGGCAGGCCTCGAGCGGGGCGTCGCGGATGCCCCCGCCCCCCCGGGCCGCATCCCTTGCCACACCCTCCCCGTTTCGCCAAACCTTTTTTCTCGACCCGGACACCGCCGTCGGCCGATCTCTCCTTCTATGGGAGGGCACCGACACCGGCACCGTCCCGCAACGTCCGGCAAAGGAGTGCCCTGGCCATGCGCATCAACACCTCACGATTCGGGCGCATCGACATCGACGCCGCCGACATCATCAGTTTCCCCAGCGGACTTCCCGGGCTCGAGGGATGCCGCGAATGGGCCCTGCTGGCGGACGCGACCAACGACGCCCTCGGTTGGCTTCAGAGCACGACGCGGGGCGACATTGCCCTCGCCGTCGTGAGCCCGAGACGATTCGTCCCCGATTACCAGGTGCGCATCCCGCGCAGCGAACTCACCCCGCTTGCGATCGCCGATCTCCGCCAGGCCCAGGTGGTGGTCATCGTCGGTAGCAACGGCAGGACCCTCACCCTCAATCTCAAAGCTCCGATCGTCATTAACCTCGAAGCCCGCACAGGCCGCCAAGTCGTTGCCAGCGGCGAGCTTCCGATGCAGTACGAATTGCCCTGCGCGACTCCCGGCCTCAAAAAGAGCGCATAATGATAGTGACAGCCGACCGGGGAATGTCGGCTCCACGACAGGATCAGGAAGGATCGACCGATGCTCGTGCTCTCCAGACAGCGTGATGAAAGCATCATGATCGGTGACAACATCGTTGTCACGATCGTTGACATTCGGGGAGACAAGGTTCGCCTTGGCATCAACGCCCCTTCGGAGATTCCGGTTCACCGCCAGGAGGTCTATGAGGCCATCCAGCGCGAGAACCTCCGGGCGGCGCGGCTCGAGCCAGGGGACACCGAGGGACTCGGACGGCTGGCCGACCGGGCTGCCGTTCAGGGCCCGAAGAAGCCCACCGAAGGCCCGCGTCGCTGATTTCGTCTCGGGCTTCCTCAGCCCCCGACGAAATAATCGGGCTCCTGCCCCGGCTTCCACTTGATGTTGCAGCCGAGACTCGGGCGCTGCACTTCGGCGGGCTTGTTCCCTGCCACGAGGGCGTCGAGCGCCGCACGGAGATCGGCTCCGTTCACCGGCACCCCGTTCCCGGGGCGGCTGCCGTCGAGTTGGCCACGATAGGCCAGCTTCCGTCCCGCATCGAAGGCGAAGAAATCGGGCGTGCACGCTGCCCGGTAGTCGCGGGCAACCTCCTGCGTCTCGTCATAGAGATAGGGGAACGGGTAGCCCCGCAACTCCGCCTCGTGAATCATCTGCTCCGGCGAGTCGGCCGGGTGCCCGGAAACGTCGTTGGAACTGACGGCCACGAATCCGATGCCGCGCGCCGCGTAATCCCGACCGAGCTGGGCGAGTTGGTCGGCCACATGCTTCACGAACGGGCAGTGGTTGCAAATGAACATCACGACCGTGCCACGTTCACCGACGACATCCTCGAGCGACAAAACCCTGCCATCGACATTCGGGAGGGAGAAGTCGGGCGCGGCGGTGCCCAGTGGCAGCATGGTGCTCGGGGTGCGGACCATCGGACGAGTCTCCGGGGGGCTG
>CAMARC010000003.1 GCA_945860405.1 Candidatus Kuenenia stuttgartensis
CTTCGTCCTCCCGATGGCGATCGAACGTCATGTGACGATCCGCGTCCGCCCACGGGGCGACCGGTTGGCGGTGCTACGGACGCAACGGGACCGTCGGCCGGTGACGCTCGACCTCACCGAGACGATCCATCCGGTGGGGCGGAGTTGGTCGAATTATGTCCGCGGCGTGATCGAGGGCTACCGACGGATCGGATTTGCGATCCCCGGTTTCGACGCCGAGATCACCGCTACCCTGCCGGCCGGGGCCGGATTGAGCTCGAGCGCCGCTGTCGAGGTGGCGACGGCGACCGTCGTGGAGACGCTCTGCGGCCGGAGTCTGCCCCGAGCGGAGAAGGCAATCCTCTGCCAGCGGGCCGAGCACGAGTTTGCCGGTGTCCCCTGCGGGATCATGGATCAATTCGCCGTCTGCTTCGGGAAGGCTGGCCACGCGCTCGAGCTCGATTGCCGATCACGCGAGGTGGTGGCGGTGCCGATCGACGCCGCCGTCCGCGTCCTCGTCTTCGACAGCGGCGTGAAGCACTCCCTGGCTGATGGGGAATACGCCAAGCGTCGGGCCGAGTGCGTTTCCGCTGCGCGAGGCCTGGGCGTCGGTTCGCTCCGCGACGTCACGGCAGCGGATCTCGAGGCCGCCGCGGGGCGGCTCCCCACCACGGAGTTTGCCCGGGCGCGGCATGTCGTCGGCGAGATCGCCCGCGTGCCTGCGTTCGTCGCGGCGCTCGCCGATCGCAATTGGGACAGTGCCGGCCGGCTGATGGGAGAGAGCCACCGGTCGCTGTCCGTCGATTACGCCGTCTCTTGTGGGGAACTCGACCGGATCGTGGCACTCGCGGCGGGTGTCCCCGGGATCATCGGCTGCCGGATGACCGGCGGTGGCTTCGGCGGCAGTGCCGTGGCGCTGGTGGAAGCGGACGGGGCGGAGGAAACGGGGCGCGTTCTCCACGCCGCCTACCGGGACGCCACCGGCATCGATGCCGCTTGGTTTCTCACCGCCGCCGGGGCAGGGCCGAGCGTGGCGATGGAATGAGCGGGAACCAGGGGGCAAGTCAGCCCTCCCGCGCCTTTCCGAAGAGAACCGCTTCCACCGCCTCGGCGTGAAGAATGAGGCGGCCAACGAGTTGCCATCCGAGCCAAGGGAAAAGATTTGCCACCTGACTTGCCGCCGTGATCACCGCATCGGGAGTATCAGCCAACACCTCCTCCGGGACGAGATACCGTCCGATCGTCATCGTCCGGTTGGCGTGATAGAGGGGGTAGGGCTCCTCGAGGAGCGGCGTGCGGATAGCCTGAATCGCGGCAGTCGTGCGGGTGAGGAGATCGCCGAATGCCTTGTGGGCCGCATTGTCGAGCTCGTGCTCGGCGAGATAGCCGAGCCAGAACTCGAGCGCCGTGACGTTGCCCGACACGGTAATCCACTCCGTCTGCCGGGCCGTCAAGGCGACAAGAGCGCGCGAGAGCCGGACCACATCGGCCCTCCGGTCAACGGCTTCCGGGAGTTTTTCCTCGGCCTCCGGTGAGGCAAGCCAGCCGAGGGCTGCGCGGAGGCGCTGATCGACGAGCCTGCGGCGTTCCAGCAGCGGAGCCGAACGCGTGCGGAAGTCGTCCCAGGTCTCCTGCCGGAATTGCTCGACGTCGACGATCGAATGGAAGCTCATCCCCATGTGCGTGTCGTCAAAACGCTGCCCTGTTCCCACGATCGATTCGACGAGGTAGGTGTGCCGATGCTTGGCGAGGGGCGAGCAGATTTCACGGATGGCCTCCGCGGGTTGAGGGGGCGACCGCCCCAGGGCCGCGCGCGTGCCCTGCAGGGAGGCGCGGCATTCCTCGGCGGTCCGCCCCGATGGTCCGCGTGCCCCGGGGAACGGCAGGTGTGGGATGAGATCGCCCCCCAGCCAACGGTCGGCTGCATCCCGGGCGGTCTTCTCGGCCTGTTGCTGCGAGAGGAGAGTGGACACTGGCCGCAACTGCTCCAGTGAGACCTTTCCCGGGAGGGCCTCGGTGTACCTTGCCAGGGAGAGCGTCCGACAGACTCGCGGGAAGTCGGCAAACAGGCGCGACGCTGGTTCCGCACAGGCGAGCACCGGCTCCGCCCCGTCGGCTGCGGCCCGGGCGATCCGCTCCCGGTCGGCGGGGTGGGTGGCGAAGAGCGCGGTCTTCTCCTCGGCCGCCGATTTCTCGATGCTTTGCTGCTCCTCGGTGGAGAGGTTGTGGGAGCACTCGACGACGAGATCGGGCACGCTGTCGGCGAGGACCCCTTCGAACCAACTCTCCTGGAGGAGTTGCCAGGCTTTCTGCTCGGCGACCGAGAGCCGCGGAAGGCAGCGGAACGTGTCGGCGACGATCTTTCCGCCGACGAGCCTGGTCTGGTGGAGGTCGGCGTCGTATTCCATCTGCCTGGAGAGGTGACAGGAGAGGGCATGAGCGACCCACATCAGGCCGAAGAGGATCCGGCGCGTGAGCCAGATGCCCCATCGCGCGAGGCAGAAGATCATGCCGATCCACAAACCGCTCCCCTTCTCCCACTCCTGGAGCCATACGTCCCACGCGTCGCGTTGCCAGACGACGCGGGCAAACCAGCCGTTGATGCGGTGGATGAGGGCGCCGAAGCCCATCCCGGCGCTCTGGGTGAAGTGGCCGAATTCATGTGCGAGGACGCCGGCAAACTGCTCGACCGACATCCCTGCCGCGAGTGGCAGACCGATCGTCAACACCAAGTCGTTGCGCGCGAGACTCGCCAGGCCGCGCCGGTAGGACGCCGAGGCGTTGACTTGCAGATCAATGTCGATCCGCTTCGGCAGTGGGGCTCCGACCGCCGCACAGATCCGGTTCACGAAGGCAAAGAGCGTCGGCTCGTCCTCGGGGCGGAGGGAGTGGGGCTCGGCGTCCTTTGGCCGGCGTGCCAGGAGTGGCTTCACCATGAAGGCCACGAGGACAGCGCCGATGACTGCCGGGGCGACGTAGGCCAAAACCGGCATGGCAGCGGCTTTCCCGCGGAGCTTGTGATCGGTGAGCATCCCGACGTTATGCACCAGATGCCACCACACTCCCCAGCCGACGCCGAGGATCATTGTCAGGTAGATCATCGGCAGGAGGATCATCACCACCCCGACCAGCGTCAGGGAGAGACGGTAGCCGAGCGTCGTCCCCACCGGACGGATATTGCCGGTGACCAGGGCCACCGCCTCGGCTGGGGAGAGTGGGCCTGCCGGCAGCGGCGGAGGCTTCGGCGGCTGGGCCGCTTGGGAGGAGTTGGCTGCCATCTGCCCGTCGCTCCGAGCGTCGACGCGGAAGGGAGTGGTGCACTTCGGGCACTTCACGGACTTTCCCGCCAACTCGTCCTTGGCCCGTCCGGACCAGGCACACTTCGGGCATCTGACGCCGATCGACATGTGGTTGCCCTCCACTCGGAACGTTTCCCCCTCCGGCGAAGTATATCGATCGCTGCCCCGATTCTCCCGGCGGCACGACCGGCGCGTCGGGAGTATTCTGGGGAGGTCGCCTGCCCAGCCATGGGATCACAGGCCGGGGAAGCGATCCCCAACACCGAATCTCGACGCGCGGAGGTGCTGCCATGGGAATGATGGGAATTCGAACCGATCGTTTGAAGACGGGCATTCCGCTGCGGACGCATGCCGGGGTGGCAGCCGTGCTCATCCTTTTCGCCGGCTGCGGTGGGACGACGCCTCCTAACGCGGCCAAGCCGGCAGCCCAGACCGCCGTCGAGCCGCGTCCGGTGTCGATCGCGCCGGAGGCGCGCGAGGTGATCGAGCGGATGGCGAAGTTCTTCGGCGCCAGGAAGGGCTTCACGCTGCGGCAGGTGAGTACCACGACGGTCTCTGACGAGGCCGCCAAGAAGCTCGCCGGAGCGATGACGCACGCGGTGCGTGTCGAACGGCCTCATCGACTGGCCGTGGTCCTCACCGGCGACCAGCCGGGGAGCGGCGCGGTGATCAGCGACGGTGAGGCACTCGTCATCCACCAAAAGCAGAAGGACGCCAACCGTTACGAGTCGTCGCCGGCTCCCGCCACCCTTTCTGAACTCGTCGACAATCCCCATCTCCGCACGATGCTCGCCGTCGGCGGGGCCGACGTGATCACAAAGGCGGTGCTCGCCGAGGATCTGTCCGCCGCCTTGCTCGAGGGGGTGCAGGAGCTCTCGGTGGCCGGCTCCGAGGAGGTCGATGGCCGGCCGTGCACGCACCTCGTGGCCCGGACCGACTCGGGGAATTGGGACGTATGGGTGGCGACCGGCGATGAACCCGTGCCGGTGAAGTTCGTGCCTGCCATCGGCCAGCTTTTCTTCGGTGGCACAAACGTCGACCTCTCATCGACGGTGATGTTCGACCAATGGCGGTTCGATCCGGCCTGCGAGGCTGCCGACTTCGCCTTCGTGCCTGAGGAGGGCTGGGAAAAGGTCGAGTCGCTCTCCGGCTTTGCCGAACAGGCCCGTCGCGAACGGCTCGCCGCCGCCCGGCCATCGATCCACCCCACCGTCGGGTTTCCCGGCACGCCGCTCTCGCTGGTCGGGGCGGACGGCTCCCGTTTCGATCCCGCGATGCAGAAGGACAAGATCGTCGTGCTCGACTTCTGGGCTTCGTGGTGCGGCCCGTGCCGTGCCACGCTCCCGGTTGTCGCGCAGATCTGCAACGAGTATGCCGACAAGGGGATCGTGTTTCGCGCCGTCAACGTCAAGGAGGATCCGGAGACGATTCGTACGTTCCTCGCCGAGGAGCCGATCGATGCCGCGGTGGTCATGGACACCGAAGGCAAAGCTTCGGCGGCGTATCGGGTCGAGGCGATCCCGCACACGGTGATCATCGGTCGGGACGGGATCGTTCAGGCCGTCCACGTCGGCGCGGCCGAGGGGATGGAAGCGAAGCTCCGCAAGCAACTCGACGCTCTGCTCGAGGGGAAATCGCTGGCGCCGAAGGGGGGCAACCAGGCCCGCGCGGAGCCGCTGTGAACGCTCGATGCTTCCGGGACCCGAACGGGCCTGCAAGAGCGCCTTGCCGGGCGTCCGGAAGGATCGCGACGACTGCGACTGGAGATCAGTTGGCGCGCTCGAGCCGGAAGACCCCGTTGTCCTTCTTCGAGGTGTAGCGAGCCTCGAATCGACAGGCGTCGGCTTCAGCCCGGTAGCAGAATGTCCCGAACATCCGGCCGAGCCAAGAACTCCCCGCCAAGATCACCCCGTCGCCGCCGTCCTCGATGACCCGGAGGGTGACGGAGTACCTGAAGGGTAGGATCTTGAAGAAGCGACCGGAGAAGTCGACCGCCCAGCGTCCCTCGCCACAGGGCCGGAACGTGGCCCGGAGGGGGCCAGCGTGACCGGTGGACGTGCTTTCCCAGCTTCCAGACCACGATCCCGACAGATCGACCGCGCGGGCCGGCGTGGCGACGGACAGGAGGAGGGCAAGCGCCAACGGGGCGATGAGGCGGGGGAACATCGATTCCGGCTCCTGAGGCTGGGACAAGAGGCCTGCCGAGTTTGATTCGCCCTTGCGGGGATGCAAGCGGCGGAGAGGGGATGACGGGGGGCGATTCCAGGGCGATCATGGAGGAAAACCACCGAAACGTTGACCTTCATCGAACCCGGGGGTAGTCCTCGACGTAGAAGGTCCCACCCGCCGGAGGCTCTGCCATGTTTTCCCGCTTTCCCTTTACCCTCCGCCGGTTCTCCCTGCCGCGGCCGGCTCGGTCCGGGAAATCCCGCTTCGGCCGTCGAAGCCTCCGCAAGCGTCCGGGGCACTGGGAAACCCTCGGCGTGGGGATGCATGGGACGGAGATGCTCGAGCAGAGGATGATGCTCGCCGCCGATCTCGTTTTGTCCTTCAACGATGCCGATGCCTGGTATGCGCCGGCCACTCAGACGTCCTACGCGCTCACCGTCTCCAACATCGGCACCGACACCGCTCAAAACGCCGTCCTCACGACCGCGCTGGGGAGCCAGATCTCCGGGGCTGTCTGGTCGGCGGCCTATCAGAACGGGGGCGTCGGCCCCCTCTCCGGCGCTGGTGGGCCCTCCGGCACGCTCACGCTTCCAGCAGGGGCGAGCGTCACCTTCAGCGTCACCGCCCAGGTCGCAGCCGACGAGACCGGGGCCCTTGTCACCGCGGCGAGCGTTTCAGGGGGAGGCGACACGACCCCGGCCAACAACGCCGCGACCTCGACGCTCAAGTTCGTCCGGGCATCGATTGCCGTCACGGATGATATTGGTTGGTCGAGCACGTCGAAGGTGCGCCTCGTGGAGCCGGCGACCGGAGCCGAGATCGCCTCTGCCAATGCCTTCGAGGCGGGGTTCAAGGGGGGCGTGCGCACGGCCCTGGGGGATCTCGATGGTGACGGTAAGCGCGAGGTTGTTGCGGTCTCCGGTCATGGCCGGGCCGCGGAAGTGCTTGTCTTCAAGCAGCAGATCGACGATGCCGGCAAGGTGACGCTCGTCAAGGATCCGGCCTACACCATCCAGCCGTTTGGCGCTTCGTATCGTCGGGGCCTCCAAGTGGCTGTCGGTGACTTCGACGGTAACGGCACCGCTGACATCGCCGTCGCCAAGGCATTCGGGAAGGGGGATGTGAAGGTCTACACCTCGACGCTCTCCGCCACCCAGCCGCTCACCCTCTACCGCTCGTTCACCCCCACGATCGCCGGTTCAGTCGCTGGTGTCCGGCTGGCGGCAGGGGACTTCGGAACGTTCACGTCGGGGGCCACGACCGATGCCACGAAGGCCGATAATCGGCAGGAACTCGTCATCGCCAGTACTTCCGGCGTCAAGCCGACGGTGCAGGTGGTTGATCTCTCCGGGACTACCGAGAAGGTGGTGAAAACGGTGTCTCCCTTCACGGCGGCCTTCAAGGGCGGACTGCACGTTGTGGCGGCCCGCTTCAACGCCGACGCGGTGGCCGATCTGGTCGTCGCCCCGGATGGCGGCGGAACGTCAAAGATCCAGGTTTACGACGGCAAGGTGGGGGGCGCCGCCACCCCGCTCTCGGAGTTTTCCGCCTACGGCGATCTCGCCTCGAAGCCGGTCGGCGTGACGGTGGCGGCCATCGACACCGACGGCGACGGCCGCATCGATCAGATGATCACCAATCAGAGCCGCGTCGCCGTCGGGACCGAGCGGGTGTTCGACTACGACGCCACGAAGAACGTCTGGACCAAGTCAGCGGAAAACACCGGGGTGTCCCGATCTCCGCTCGTCGCGGCACCGATAGCCCCCCTCCCCTATGAGGGGATGGTGACGACGGCCAGCGGGCTGGTCTACCGCGATATCGTTGTCGGCACTGGGAAAAAGCCGACGTCGCCGACGTCGACGGTCAGGGTGAACTACACCGGCTGGCTGCCCGACGGCACCCGGTTCGATGGCAACAGCGGAGTCACTTTTGGCCTCAATCAAGTGATCAAAGGCTGGACCGAAGCGCTGTCCACCATGAACGAAGGGAGCCGTCGCCTGCTTGTCATCCCGGCTGACCTCGCCTACGGTGCTGCCGGCAGCCCGCCCAAGATCGGGCCAAACGCCACGCTCGTCTTCGACGTCGAGTTGCTTTCGACGACCTGATCGGGGTTGTCGAAGCCCACTACCAGCGGGCTTCAAGGCCCGCATTGGCACCCGACAGGAAAAGACTGCCGGTGTTGTCGATGGCGGTCGACGGAGAGGTGCTTGCCGAGAAGTTGTATTGGTCGGGGGCGAGCGCCACGCCGGTGAGCCAAAGCAGGTTGTAGCCGAACCGGAATCCCCAGGTGTCGTCGATCCGCCAGATCCCTGACAGGTTGGCATCGGCGATCATGCCCATGCCCCCCTTCCAGGACGAACCGGTGGGGCGGAACGGGTCGAGCGGGGCGAGCTGGTCCTGGAACGACTGGGTCTGGGAGAGCGACGTCCCGGCGAGCCCGACCTTGATCCAGCTCTCGAGGGCCCACTCCTGGAACTCCATCCTCCCGCGAACGCCGACCTGGCCGGCAAACAGGTTTGAGGAGGTGTGAGCCGTGTAGGTGTTCGCCGCCGGGGCACCGGACGGCGTGAAGCCGAGGATGCCGACGTCGTCGAGCCCGGCCCAGCGGAAGCCGGTGATCCAGTCGAGGTGGCCACCGTCGTACCAATTCACCCGCTGCGATGGACGTTGGGAGCGGGGATTCCAGCCGCCGTCGAACTGGTGGAAGACGATGTTGGCATCGGCCGACTGCAGCGCCGTGATCCCGGTGAAGTCGCCCTGGGAACCGTTCTGCATCGCTGTCGATGCGGAGCCGAGCGCGCCGGGGGCTTGGAGGAGGGCGTTGGGGCTCTCCATGCGGGCCCGGGAGTACATGTTCCACAAGCCGAGGTAGCCGGTTTCCCAGCCGATGCCGTCGCAGCCGTAATCGCCATAGAGGAGGCGGACGCCGGGGGCCACCGTGCTCTGCAGCATGTTCGTCTGCAGGGCCGTGAACTGGGGAGTCACGTTCTCCACGACCAGCGGGCCATCTTTGAGAGCGTTGTTGCGCTGCATGGCCAAGGCATCGAAGACGAAATAGCGCTGGGGATCGGTGGAGGCGCCGACCAGCGGGCCCGAAAAGACTTCGGTTGGGGACTCGACGGCGGTTTGAGTTCGGGGCGGGGGCGCCTCGGCGGCCGGCAAGATGTCGGCCGGCACCGGCGGGACGTCGCCGGGGAGTTCGAGTCCGCCTTCCGGGGCCGCGCCTGCCGCCTGGATGGCATGGAGGCAAAGGCACGCCATCATCGAGAGGAAAAAGCCCCCCGGGAGCATGCCGCGTGTCACGGAAGAGGATGTGCGCATCGAAAGTCCGTCGCGATCGGTGGATCCGGAACGACCCGTGTCTCCGGTCTATTCGGCACACTCCGCGCAGGGCATGAGAATCGCGATCGAACATCCCACCGACCGGCAGGCTGCCGAAACTGCGGGGTTTTCGCGGCCGGATGCGAGGCCAGCGGGGATGGACAGGAAGTTTGGGGCGACAGTGGCGATCACCCCTCCCGGATGACGATTCCCTGCTCCTCGAGGATCGGGAGGACGTTGACGCGGAAACCCTCGCAGGCCGAGGCGAGCCGGCTGCGCCGTTCAGCGGGATCGGTGATCGGCTTTCCCTCGTGGTTGATTACGCGCTCGTACTTAGTCATCAAAGCGTCGACCCCTATCGCCAGGTCGTCGCAGCCTCCGTCGAGCCAGGCGGTGAGAATCGCGGCGTCGAGATCCCCGATCGTGATCGCTGATCCACTGGTGGCACTGGCCAACGGAACGCCACGACCACCAAACATTTCGCCGGCCAAAATCGCCCGGTTGAAGGCTGACGGCATGGCGATCCGTTTTGCCGCGACGGTGCGGTCGATCTCGAGGAATGGTCCGGACGAAACCTCGAACAACTGCATCCCGACCCCGGCATCGACGGCCTTGGCGATCTCGAGATCGGTCGACGACGACAGCCGTGGGTCGGCGATGATCTCCGACATCCGCATGCCACGGCCGGCGAGCATGTCGAGGAGCGTGCCGTACAGGCCACCGTCGACGGTGGAGTTCACCACGCCGAGATTGACGGTGATCGGCAATTGCACGCCCGGCTTGGGATTGCGGTACCAGAGATCATCGGCCGTGCGGAGACGCGCGGCGACGTCGGGAAGGAAGGTTGGCTGCTTTCCGTACACGTCCCATCGGAACATCGTGTTGGCGCAGAAGTCCTTATGGGCCTCGGTCACGAGCCGATTGGTCGTGGTGCGGAAGAGGTCGTGGAACACCGGCGCGACGCACAGATCCCAGAAGTTCGTGTGCACCGGGAGGCTGCCAACGAAGCTCAGGCCGGCCTCCGCGAACTGGCCGGCGACCTCGGCAAAATAGAAGCTCGTCCAATGTTCGTTGAGGTATTCGTGGGCCAGGTAGCGGGGGTCCTGGCCGCGGATCGTGTCGACGTAGGCCGCGGCGTTGGGGTTATCGACGAAGTACTTCGCCTTCTGATCCCGCATGTAGGCGAGGTAGTTGACGGCGTCGCGGGCCCGCTGAACGCTGTCTCCCTGCCGCAGGGCGGCGTACTGCCGGAGAATGCCGCGGATCGGCTGGAGATGGGCCCATCCCGGCATGGCGTTGTAGCTCAGCAGGAGGAGCCCGCCAGGGGCGAGCCGCTCGGAGGCGATGCGGAGGATGTCGGTGCGGACATCGGGCGCGACCCAACTCCACACGCCGTGGAGCGTGATGAAGTCGAAGTCGCGGAGATCGTCGGGGAGCTGGGAGAAGTCGGAGGTGACGATCTGGGCATTGGAGAGCCCGCCGACCTCGATGTCGCGGGCGATCTGAGCCGTGTGCTGCGGATTGAGGTCGACGCCGACGAACGAGCCCCTGGGGTTGGCAGCGGCAAGCGTTGTCAGCGTTCGGCCCAGGCCGCAGCCGAGCTCCAGATACTTGAAGCCATCCGCAACCGCGGGGGGCTTGATGCGGTTGAGGATCGCGACATGACGCAGCGCTTTGGGGGCGAGGTGTGGGTAGAAGCCCGGGACGTAGGCGACATCCGTGACATACCCGGCCGAGTTGGGGGCGGACACCAGCAAGCTCCAGCAAAAAGGGAGGGGCAGCCGTGGGGATGTCCCGCGGCACGAAAGCGCGATTAGCGCTCCGGTTCGATCGACGCGGACATCGAGCCTTTCGAGCGGGCGATGAGACGATCAGCGCCGAAGGCGTGGATCTGGTCCCGCTTCAGCTCGGCGTGCTCCATGGTGGTCGTGAGCACGATGACTCGGCCTTGGTCGTCGACCTCCTTGGCGAGCTTCCAGCCCCGCTCCGGCGGGTGCCCGAAGAGCTGGCGGAGCATGACGATCACGTATTGGTAGGTGTGATCGTCGTCGTTCCAGAGAATGACGTGATACCGCGGCTGCCGACGGGGCCGGTCGTCGGCGGCTTTCTCCTTTTCGGCGGGGGCGGCGGCCTCCTCGACGGCGACGGTGGCCGCCGAGTCGGGCTCGGTGGGGGCGGGCTCGGATGAAGCACTGGCGGCGGTGGGCATCGGTCTGGCACACTTCCCCGGGTCGGCGGACCACGACGGAAGTATACGTCGCGGTTGCCCCGTGAGCCCTCGCGGGCAACGGCCCCCGACGGCCCGGCCCTGCCGGCCCCCCTCCCCGGAGATTCCGCCCGTGCTCGACCGCCGTTTCGTCGCCGACAACATCGATCTGATCGAGGAAAACTGCCGGAAGCGCGGGGCTGACGCCGACGTGGCACGGTTCGCCGAACTCGACCGGCTGCGGCGGCAATTCCAGGCAGACATCGACCGGATCAACCAGCAGGCCGGGCTGGTCAGCAAGTCGATCGGCAAGGCCGCCGATGAGGCCGAGCGCGACGCCCTCAAAGCCGAGGGGCGGAGGCTCCGCGAGGAGGTGGCAGTCTTCGAGGCGAAGCAGGCCGAGATCGTCGCCGAGTCCGACGCGATCCTCCGGGCGATCCCGAATCTCACCCATCCGTCAGCGCCGACCGGCGGCGAGGACGCGGCGGTCGAGTTCCGGCGTGGCAAGACGCCGCTCCCGCAGTTCTCTTTCAAGCCCCTCGACCATGTCGACCTCGGCGCGAGTCTCAAGCTCTTCGATTTCGATGCCGGGGCGAAGGTGGCAGGGCACGGCTTCTACTTTCTCACCAACGACGGCGTGCTCCTCGAGCTGGCGCTGACGCGATACTGCGTCGACCTGCTCCAGCGGAAGGGGTTCACGGTCATGACCACCCCCGATCTGGCGCGGGACTCGATCCTCGAGGGCACCGGCTTCATGCCCCGGGGCCCGGAAACGCAGATCTACTCGATCACCGGCAGCGACTTGTCGCTCGTGGCTACCGCCGAGATCACGCTCGGCGGGGCGATGCACGAGCGGATCTTCGAGGCCGCGGAACTGCCCTTGCGCCTCTGCGGGATCAGTCACTGCTTCCGCACCGAGGCTGGTGCCCATGGCCGGGCCACACGCGGGCTGTACCGTGTCCATCAGTTCACGAAGGTGGAGATGTTCGCCTTCACGCTCCCCGAGCAGAGCGATGGACTGCACGAGGAGCTCCTCGAACTCGAGTGCGAGCTGTTTGACGGCCTCGGGATCCCCTACCGCGTGATCGATACGCCGAGCGGCGATCTCGGCGGGCCGGCCTACCGGAAGTTCGATCTCGAGGCCTGGATGCCGGGGCGCGGCGAAAAGGGGGAGTGGGGAGAGGTGACGAGCACCTCCAACTGCACCGACTATCAAGCCAGGCGTCTGGCGATCCGCTACCGGAAGCCCGGCGAGAAGGGAACGCACTTCGTCCACACCCTCAATGGCACGGCGATCGCCATGAGCCGGGCGATTATCGCCATCGTCGAGAATTACCAGCAGGCCGACGGCTCGGTGGCCGTTCCCGAGGCCCTTGTTGCCTGGATGGGAAAGCGTGTCATGACTCCCCCGATCGTCGGCTGAACGGCGACGGCCGCTTGGCCCCGTTCAAGTCACGAATTGAAGCGGCGGGGGAAATATGATATCATTTAGATGTCGCCACGAAACACGTCCGGCGAGTCTTCCCCGCTCCTTCCATCCGAGAGAGCCATGAACTCCAACACACCGAGTCCGTCGACGAGTCCTGCGGTCACGATCGCAGAAGTGCACCTGCAGCCGATCTCCGGCTGGGGCCGATTGTGGCAGGGGCTAGTGCTCGTGGCGTTGCCGGCGGTGATCGTTCCGGCGTCGATCCTTTCTGGCATGCCGTTCCTGATCCCGTTTTTCATTGTGCCGGCGGTCCTCGCCGGGATCTTGACCCTAGCCGGCTTGATGGCCGTCGGCCCCAACGAGGCCCGCGTCTGCTCCCTCTTCGGGGAGTACGTGGGGACGATCCGCCAGACCGGCTTCTTCTGGGCCAATCCCTTCTACACCAAGAAGCCAATCTCGTTGCGGATCCGCAATTTCGAGACCGGCTCGTCGCGGACGCCCGAGAAGAAGGATGCCGCGGGGAAGGTCGTGGAGGAGCAGGGGCGAACACATGGCCGCCCGTCGAAGGTCAACGATCTCCACGGCAACCCGGTCGAGATTTCGGCCGTGGTGGTGTGGCGCGTCGTGAACACGGCCGAGGCGACGTTCCATGTTCAGGATTACGAAGACTTCGTCGCCGTGCAGAGCGAGGCCGCGTTGCGGTCGCTCGCGATGCGCTATCCCTACGACAGCGAGGATCACGAGATGTCGCTCCGTGGCAACACCGAGGAGATCTGCAAGCAATTGCGGGCCGACATCCAGGAGCGGCTCGACCAGGCCGGCGTCGAGGTCATCGAGGCCCGCATCAGTCATCTTGCCTATGCCGCGGAAATCGCCGCGGCGATGCTCCAGCGGCAGCAGGCCTCGGCGATCGTCGCCGCCCGCTCGAAGATCGTCGAGGGGGCCGTGACCATGGTGCAGATGGCCCTCGATCATCTCTCGAGGGAGAAGATCGTCGAACTCGACGACGAACGGAAGGCGGCGATGGTGTCGAACCTCCTCGTCGTCCTCTGCAGCGATCGCCACGCCCAACCGGTGGTCAACACCGGCACGCTCTACAACTGACCGGAGCACGGATCGGTCTGTCCCTAGGAGATCTTCCAGCCGTGCCGCCCCGCGATGCCTTTCTCCTAAGGATCGACCCGAAGGTCCTCGCGGCCCTGCGCCGCTGGGCCGACGACGACATGCGGAGCGTCAACGCGCAGGTGGAGTATCTCCTCCGCCGCTCCCTCCAGGAACATGGCCGTTGGAAGCCGGCTGACGGCGTCGATGCCGAGCAGGCCCCGAAGCGGGGACGCCCGCGGAAGGACTGACGATCAGGTGACGATGAACCGGGTGAGTCGACCGGTGTACCGAATCCTGATCACGGCATCAGTCGCGGGGTTGTAGCCGGCAACGCCGTCATTGAGGACGAGATACGCTTCGGTCGCGCTCCCGCCGAACGTCACCATCGCCCCACGATCGGCAAGAAGAACGGCGGGCGTGAGCAGGAGCTCGAGGGTGGCCGTCGAGAAGGTTCCGGGGTCAGCCAATGCCGTGATCCGATTCCGTGCCAAGGCCGTCGGGGCATCGAACACGTCGGTGCCGATGGCGAAGTCGGTGATCGTGTCCATCGAGGCGGCCAGCGAGTCGGTGAGGCTCGTCAGCCGGAAGGTGTCGACGCCGGCTCCGCCGGTGAGGGTGTCGGCCCCCAAGCCACCGGTGAGAATGTTGTCGAGGCCGTTGCCGATGAGTTCGTTGTCGAAGGCATTCCCGGTGCCGTTGATCGTGCCGAGCCCGGTCAGGGTGAGATTCTCGACGGTGTCACCGAGGGTCCAAGACACGGAGCTCTGGATCGTGTCGACCCCCTCGCCGGGAAGTTCGACCACGACGTCGGCAACGTCATCGACGACATAGGTGTCGTTGCCAACACCTCCTGCCAGGTAGTCGGCTCCGAGGTTGCCATCAAGGAAGTCGTCGCCGGCACCGCCGTAGAGCACATCCTGGGAGATCGTTCCGAGGAAGGCATCGTTGCCGAGGGTGCCCACCATTTCCATGCCCAGCGGCGCCGTGTCGACGGACGTGATGATCAAGGTGCCAGTGGCGTCGGTGTATTCGGCCACGGCGTGGATCACGGCCCCAGCGGGAACGGCATCAACGCTGTTCGGGATGTAGCTGAGGGCGTTGGCGCCGGGAATCGACACCCAGGCATCGGTGTTGATGTCGAACCACTGCCACTGGACGTTGAGGATGCTGATCACGCCAGCCTCGGCCGGGATCGAGAGGACAAGCGTGTTCGCCGGATTGAGGATGCCGAGTGTCGCCGCCGTTGGGTTGGCACTCGACACCGCGGCGAACCCGGCCACATTCGCGATGAACGCGCTGGGAAGATCGCTGCCGGCGATCGTGAAGATGGCTGTGGCTTCGGCAACGGCACCGCCGTTGTCGATGACCTGGATCGTGAAGGGGTCGAGGACGGTCTCGCCCGCGATCAGGGCATCGGTGACCGGGAGAGCGTCGAGGAGCAGATAGCTGACGACCCCAGTCACCATGTCGATCGTCGCAAAGCCGTAGTCGCCACCGTGGGTGTAGGTCAGGCCACCGTTATCCGTGTTCCAGC
The DNA here is from genome assembly GCA_945860405.1 of Candidatus Kuenenia stuttgartensis. Taxonomy (GTDB): domain Bacteria; phylum Planctomycetota; class Planctomycetia; order Pirellulales; family UBA1268; genus QWOP01. The sequence continues at coordinate 15,042 of CAMARC010000003.1, forward strand.
CGAAAGACTCGAGCCACGGGACATCGATCGTCACGGCTCCGTCGGCGTCGGTCAACGTGAGGGCGACCGTCGCAGTGTTCACGCCGGCAGCGAAAAAGCCAGCTTCCACAAGGCCGTTCGATGGGGCACTCGCGGTCACGGTCGGGGCGTCATTGCCCCCGGTGATCGCGAACTCGGCGTTGGCTTGGGCCGAGAGGCCGTTTCCGGCGAGGACCTGGATAGGGAAGGTCTCGGAGACGGCTTGGCCTTCGGCGAGGGCGTTGGTGGCGGCGAGGGCGTCGTCGAGGAAGTAGGTGACGATTGCCGTCGCGATGTCGAGGGTGGCGGTGCCGTAGGCGCCGGCCTTGGCATACGAGAGGCCGGCGTCGGCGGTGATCCAGCCGTTGAGCTCAAGCCAAGCGGTGTCGATAGCGACGGTGCTGTCGATGCTTCCTAGCGTGAGGGAAGCGGTGGCAGTGTTGACGCCGAGTGCAATGATGTCGAAGGTGGCGGTCGCTTGTGCCGAGAGGCCGTTGGCGGCGAGGACTTGAATCGGGAAGAGCTCGGAGACGGCTTGGCCTACGGCGAGGGCGTTGGCGGCGGCGAGGGCGTCGTCGAGGAGGTAGGTGACGATTGCCGTCGCCATGTCGAGGGTCGCGGTGCCGTAGGTGCCGGCCTTGGCATACGAGAGGCCGAGATCGGCGGTGATCCAGCCGTTGAGTTCGAGCCAAGCGGTATCGATGGTGAAGGTACCGTCGACGCCGGCGAGCGTGAGTGCTGCGGTTGCGTTGGTGACGCCGACGGCGATGGCGCCGGCTTCGACGAGGCTATTTGAGGCAGCGCTGGCCACGACGGTGGGCGCGTCGGCGGAGCCGGTGATGTCGAAAGTCGCGGTCGCTTGGGCGGAGAGGCCGTTGGCGGCGAGGACTTGGATCGAGAAGAGTTCGCTGACGACCTGACCGTCGGCGAGGGCGTTTGTGGCCGCGAGGGCGTCGTCGAGGAAGTAGGTGACCGTCGCGGTGGCGATGTCGAGAGAAGCGGTGCCGTAGGTGCCGGCCTTGGCGTACGAGAGGCCGGCGTCGGCGGTGATCCAGCCGTTGAGTTCGAGCCAAGCGGTGTCGATGGCGACGGTGCTATCGACGCTGGCGAGGGTGAGCGCTGCGGTTGCGGTGTTGACGCCGAGGGCGAGGGCACCGGTTTCGACGAGGCCGTTTGAGGCAGCGCTGGCCACGACGGTGGGCGCGTCGGCGGAGCCGGTGATGTCGAAGGTGGCGGTGGCTTGGGCGGAGAGGCCGTTGGCGGCGAGGGCTTGGACCTGGAAGAGTTCGCTGACGACCTGACCGTCGGCGAGGGCGTTGGTGGCAGCGAGGGCGTCGTCGAGGAGGTAAGTGACGATTGCCGTCGCGATGTCGAGGGTCGCGCTGCCGTAGGTGCCGGCCTTGGTGTACGAGAGGCCGAGATCGGCGGTGAGCCAGCCGTTGAGCTCGAGCCACGCGGTGTCGAAAGCGACGGTGCTGTCGACGCTGGCCAGCGTGAAGGAAGCGGTGGCGGTGTTGACGCCGAGGGCGATGGCGCCGGCTTCGACGAGGCCGTTCGAGGCCGGTGCGGCGACGACGGTGGGGGGCGTTGCCGTCCCATCGGCGGAGCCGGTGATGTCAAAGGTGGCGGTGGCTTGGGCCGAGAGGCCGTTGGCGGCGAGGGCTTGGATCGCGAAAGTCTCGGAGACGGCCTGGCCGTCGGCGAGGGCGTCGGTCGCCGCGAGGGCGTCGTCGAGGAGATAGCTGATCGTCGCGGTGGCGATGTCGAGGGTCGCGGTGCCGTAGGTGCCGGCGGCCGTGTAGGTGAGGCCCAGGTCGGTGGTCGTCCAGCCGTTGAGATCGAGCCAAGCGGTGTCGATGGCGACGGTGCTGTCGACACTTGCGAGCGTGAGCGCTGCGGTTGCGGTGTTGACGCCGAGGGCGATGGCGCCGGCTTCGACGAGGCCGTTCGACGCTGCGGATGCCACGACGGTGGGCGCGTCGGCGGAGCCGGAGATGTCGAATGCGGCGGTGGCTTGGGCGGAGAGGCCGTTGGCGGCGAGGGCTTGGATCGGGAAGAGTTCACTGACGGCCTGGCCTTCGGCGAGGGCGTTGGTGGCGGCGAGGGCGTCGTCGAGGAGGTAAGTGATGGTCGCGGTGGCGATGTCGAGCGTGGCGGTGCCGTAGGTGCCGGCCTTGGTGTACGAGAGGCCGGCGTCGGTGGTGATCCAGCCGTTGAGCCCGAGCCAAGCGGTGTCGATGGCGACGGTGCTGTCGACGCTGGCGAGCGTGAAGGAAGCGGTGGCGGTGTTGACGCCCGTGACGAGGGCGCCGGCCTCGACGAGGCCGTTGGAAGCGAGAGATGCCGTGACGGTGGGGGGAGTCGGGGGCGTGATCGAGGCGTCAGTCGTACCTTGGACGGCGAACACAACCGATGCATCGGTCGAAGCACCGCGATCGTCGATGACACGAATGGTGAACGGATCATCGACGGTCTCGCCTGTCGACAAGGCATCGGTGGCAGGGCGCGAGTTGTCAAGGAGGTAGCTGATCGTGTCGCGGGTGACGTCGAGGGAGGCGGTGCCGTAGTTGCCGGAGAGGGTGTAGATGCTCCCGCCTTCAACGCGCTTCCAGCCCTTGGAAACCAGCCAGGTGTCGTCGTAGCGAACCGCAGGACTGTCGACATCAGACTTCTTCAACAGCACGGTTGCCGAGTCTGTCCCTGCCGAGGACGAAGTGCCCTCGACGAGAATGTTCGAGGAAGGGCCAACCTCGACCGAGGGAGCGTTGTTGACTGGGGTGATCGACACCGATTGATCAAACTTCCGTGAAGGCAGCGCCACGCCGTTGGCGGTTCTCGTGATCAGCCAGGAGAACTGGCGGGGGGCCGCGTCGGGCGTCGAGGACGTGGAGTCGTACTGCACCTTCCGGAGGAGATTCTCGAACGCGGCGAACGAGTCTCTGCCGATCGCGGCGGAGGTGATTGCGAAGGTGCCGCCAGGTGTCACCGAAGCGGTGAACGCATCCGTGCCGTCATTGCCATTTTGTAGCCAGAATTCGGTGGGTGTCGCTGTGAGAGAGGGAACAAACAGCCCCGCGGCGAGACTCGATTCCGTTGTGCCCGAAGCGTCACCCTTGGCACCCTGCACCCGAATGCGGTCGGTGACCAAAGCAGCAGGAATCGTCAGCGCGACGGTCGTGATCGTCTCCGGAGCATTCGAACCGCTGCCCGAGTTGCGGCGGAGCGAGATCGTCGGCTGGAGCGAAACCGGTGCTTCCCTCTCCGTGTAGCTGATCGACGGGGTCACGTCGCGCACCGTCCGGAATTCGGCTTTGCCGATGACCCGGAACACCAAGTCCTTCTTCGCCGTCTGCGGCTTGCTCGTCGAGCGGCGGCTGGCGACACCGGTGTCGATGACCTGAATGGTGAACTTGTCCTCCGCCACCTCCCCTTCGTCGAGGTTATCGGTGGCCGGCAGCGTGTTATCGATTTCGTAGGTCACCGTGTCGGTGGCAACGGTCAGAGTTGCCTTTCCGTAGGTGCCCCTGGCACTGTAGGTCGAGCCGTCGTCAGTGGTGGCCCAACCGTTGGCTTTCAGCCCGGCTTCGTCGTACCTCACGCCGGTGCTGTCGGAGTCGGACTTCTTCACGGTCGCGGAGGTGGTCGACGTACCGCTGTTGCCGTCGCCCTCCTCGGCGAGATCTGTCGGAGTGGTGATCTCGTCGATCGTCGGGGCGTTGTTGACCAGGGTGATCGTGACGGTGCTGCCGACGGTGCGCACGGGGAGAGGAACGCCGCTGGACGAGACGGCACTCGCGATGCGCCACGTGAACAGTCGTCCTTCAGTCGTGGGAGACGGGGAAGTGTTGTCGTAACGGACGCCGCGAATGAGGGTCTGGAAGGCCGCGAAGGAGCCTGCTCCGGTGGTCCCCGGAGCGGTAAAGGTGACCTCGCCCCCGGGGGTGAAAGCCGCGGTGAATCGAATCGCGGCCCCCTCGCCAATCTGCAGCCAGAAGTCGGTGCGCGACTGTGGCCCGACCGCGATGCCGGTGGCGATCGGCGATACAGTCGTGCCCGCGGCGTCGCCCTTGGCACCCGGCACGTGGATCCGGTCGGCTGTGGTGGCCGATGGGATTGTCAGCACGGCGCTGGTGATCGTGTTGGGGGCGGCGCTGCCGCGGCCCGAGTTCCGCCCGAGGGTGAGGTGTGGCTGAAGAGGGACAGCGTCGCTTCCCTCGGCGTACCTGACCGACCTTGCGACTCCGCTGATCGTGTTGAACTCGACGGGAACCGACTGGCCATTGAAGGTGAGAATGCCGTGATCGTCCTCAAGCCGCAGGCGTGACAACTCGGTGGTGGAGGGCGATACGCCGCGGACAAGCTCGGAGAAATACTCCCCCTCGTCGCCGCGGGAGTCGATGCCGTGGTTAAGAAGCGTGTCGAGGTGGTGGCCGATCTCCTCGAAAACGACCGAGCGGACGACCTGCGCGGAAGCCGAAAGGATATCGGAGCGGAGATAGATCGTCGGCCCGCCGGGGGCAGTGGCAGAATAGGCGCCGCCGTGATTGCCAAGCACCGAAGAATCAAGGAGACGGAAGGAGACACCGAGGGCCGAAGTCCCGGCGAGGAGGCGTTGTTCGACCGAGGTGGCCTTCAGTTCGAAAGCGCCGCGATCGGCTCCTGGAGCAGCGAAGACACGATGGATGATCGTGTCGATGCCGGGCGTACGACCGAGGAGCACCGAAGGATCTTCACCGATCGCCCTTGTTAGATCGGCCGGCAAGAGTTCTTTCGAGTTGACAAAGGTCACCTCGGCAGAGATCGGAGCGACCGAGCCGGGGGCAAACGTCGACGCGACGGTCTCGAAGGACGAGAACGCGAGGGCAAGTCGCGGTTCGAGCGATTGACTCCCCAGCCCTTGACGCTGGACCTTGAGCGGAAGCCGCCGCGACCGCCTTGACCGGGAGAGTTTCCAGGGCATCGCGAATCGACGGATCGGCCACACGGTCTGGAACGAACTCAGCCGCCGGTACCATCGCATCACGATCCGCATGAGACGTCTGCCTGTCTGGATTCGCTTGGGCTGGAATGGACGCCACCCACCCATGGCCTCGAGCCGGCGGGAGGGCGATGGCCCGAGTGGAACATACTTTTGGAAAAATCCCCGGTCTTGGGTGGTTTCTTGCCGGATTGAAAGACCTCCTGACCGCAATCGCGGTCGGGACTTGGAAGCGGGCTTTTCGCGCAGTGCTCGGCCGGCTCTGGTGCCTTTGGAGCGAGCTTCCTTGCATGGCTGTCAGGTTTCCGATGCGGCGGGGAAGGTGAGCCGCTGGAGGGGTATGGCAGCCCGGACTCGGCGGCAGCTTGGGAGGAGACGATCTGAGGGGATACTCTGGGGGGATATCCTTGACCGGTCAAGGGACGTGGGCCGGGCGGCTGTGGGCGTTGCCGGTGTGCTTCTGGGGAGAGCTCGACGATGCAACAGGGCATGAAAAGGGCGAAGATCGCCGCAATCGGTCTTTTCGTGGGGCTGCTCTTCGGGATGGCCGTGGACGCGTGGGGCGATGAGGGGGATCTGGAGTTGGCTCGGGCGGTACAGCCGATCCTCGCCAACCATTGTTGGAACTGTCACGGGCCGGACGAACACTCCCGCGAGGGGGGCTTGAGGCTCGACGTCCGGAGTGCCGCACTGGCGGCCCGCGATGACGGTGCGGCGGCGATCGTTGCCGGGGATGCGACAGCAAGCGTGATGATGGCGCGAGTCCACGCCACGGACGATACGCAGATGCCACCGGAATCGTTCGGCAAGCCACTCACCGCGGATCAGCGGGCCCTTCTTGCCCGTTGGATCGATGCCGGTGCCCCGTATGCAACCCACTGGGCCTTTCTCCCTCCGCGGCCTCCGCAGTTGCCGACCGTGAAGCGGAGTGATTGGCCCCGCGGCGATCTCGATCGGTTCGTGCTCGCCCGGCTCGAGGCGGAGGGGATCGAGCCCGCGCCCGAAGCCGACCGGGCGACCTGGCTGCGACGCGTGACGCTCGATCTCACCGGGCTTCCCCCGACGTCAGAGGAGATCGGGGCGTTCCTCGTCGACTCGAGCCCCACTCCCTACGAGGCCGTCGTCGATCGGCTCCTGGCGTCGCCTCGCCATGCGGAGCGGATGGCGATGCAGTGGCTCGACGTCGCCAGGTACGCCGACACCAACGGCTACAACAACGACGAGACGCGGACGCTCTGGCCGTGGCGTGACTGGGTGATTCGGGCGTTCGCCGAGAACATGCCCTTCGACCGTTTCGTGACCGAGCAGGTGGCGGGCGACCTGCTCACTGATGCCACGATCTCCCAACGGGTGGCCACTGGCTTCAGCCGCAATCACGTGCTCACGACCGAAGGGGGCATCATCGACGAGGAGTACCGGGTCGAGTACGTCGCCGATCGGGTTCACACCACTGCGACCGCCTTCCTCGGCCTGTCGCTCCAGTGTGCCCGCTGCCATGACCACAAGTACGATCCCTTCACCCAGGCTGACTACTACCGGTTCGCGGCCTTCTTCGACAATGTTCCAGACAAGGTCGTGGGCTACAGCCAGGGGGGGCGGATGGCCGAGCCGCTCCTCGAGGTCCCTTCGCCAGAGCAGAGCGCCGAGCGGCAGCGGCTCGAGGCGCGGCGGGCCGAACTCGCGGAACGGTTGGCCAAGCGCGCGACTGAATGCGCGGCCGATCAGGAAGCCTGGGAGGCCACGCTGACGCCGGAGCGTCTTGCGGCAGCCGAGCCTCCCGGATTGCTGGCTTGGTTTCCGCTCGATGACGAGGCCGGGCCGAAGGTCGCCAGTGCCCTGCCAGCAGGCATTCCCGGCGAGGTGGTCGGGAGATTCGAGCATGCCGAGGGGCGGCTCGGTGGGGCGGGGCTGTTTGACGGCCAAACCCACATCGCCGCCGGCGAGACCGGGGCGTTCGAGGCCGATCGCCCGTTCTCGATCTCGGTGTGGGTCTATCCGACGAGCGGGGAAGCGACCACGATCCTCTCCAAAATGGATGAAGCCGATGCGTTCCGAGGCTACGACCTGATCCTCGAACAGGGCAAGGTCGCCGTTCATGTCGTTCACCATTGGCCTGACCGGGCCTTCAAGGTGATCACCAACGAGCCGATCACGCTCGATCATTGGCACCACCTTGCCGTCACCTACGACGGCTCGCGCCGGTCGACTGGGATGCGGGTGTTTGTCGATGGCGTCGCGCGGCCGATCACCGCCACGACCGACAACACCGTCGATGGCACGCTCTTCACGTCGCGACCGTTTCATATCGGAAGGCGCAGCACGAGCGCCCCTTTCCGCGGACGGATCGATGACCTCCGTCTCTATGGCTGTGTGCTGCCCGACCACGACATCACGCTGCTAACCGCCGGGGAGACTCCGGCCGGGCTCGCGGCGCTTGTCGATGTGCCCCGCGAGCGCCGCAGTTCGGGCGAGGCTCTGCGGCTGCGGGCTCATTTCCTCGATTCCGTCGACGAGCACTCGCGTGGGTGGCGCGAGGAGGCCGCTGCCATCCCGGCGAAGCTCGCGGATCTTGCGAAGCAGATCCCGGTGACGATGGTCATGGCCGAGATGAATCCACGCCGCGAGACACGCGTGCTCGTCCGTGGTCGGTATGACCAGCCGGGCGACATCGTCTCGCCGGGCGTGCCGGGGTTCGGTCCTGGAACCGAGGTCCTGCCCGTCGAAGGGGGCGATCGGATGGCGCTGGCCCGTTGGTTGACGCATCCCGATCACCCGCTCACCGCCCGTGTCGCGGTCAACCGGTGGTGGGGAATGCTCTTCGGAACGGGGATCGTCGAGACGGTCGAGGATTTCGGTATCCAGGGGACCGCACCGAGTGATCAGCAACTCCTCGACTGGCTGGCAACGGAACTCGTCAGCCGGGGCTGGAACGTGCGCAGCCTGCTCCGTGAGGTTGTCCTTTCAGCAACCTACCGGCAGTCGTCGCACGTCACGCCGCTGCTCGCAGAGCGGGATCCGGCCAACCGCCTCCTCGCTCGGGGGCCTCGTGGCAGGCTCCCCGCGGAGACGGTGCGCGACAATGCCCTGGCGATCGGGGGATTGCTCGTCGAGAAGATCGGGGGGCCGAGCGTCAGGCCATGGCAGCCCGCCGGACTGTGGGAGGACGTTTCGGTCGAACGTCGCGACACGTACGTCCCTGACAGCGGGGAAGGGGCGCATCGCCGCAGCATGTACACCTTCTGGAAGCGGACCTGCCCGCCGCCGGGGATGACGACCTTCGATGCCCCGGACCGGGAGACGTGCGTGGCCCGTCGCGGTCGCACCAACACCCCGCTGCAAGCGCTCGTGTTGATGAACGACCCAACCTACCTCGAGGCCGCCAGAGCGCTGGCCACCCGGCTGTTGGCAGAGCCCGGCGACGACGCCGCCCGCGTCAATTGGGCGTGGCTGCGGGCCGTGGGGCGGACGCCGACCCCAGACGAGACGACCGTCGTCAGCACCGTCCTCGGAGCAGCGAGGCAACGATTCCAAGGGGACCCCGCGGCCGCCGAGCAATTCCTCGCCGCTGCTGGCGGGCCGGTGCCGGACGGTGTCGACCGGCCGTCGCTCGCTGCCTGGACAACCATCGCCAGCTTGATCCTCAATCTCGACGAGACGATCTCCAAGCCCTGACATACATAGACGCGGAAAAAGTCTTCCATGCCCTTTTTCCACTTGAGCCACCCCAAAAAAACCGAGGTTTTTCGGGGTGTCGCCCGCCGCATCCGGCGGCGGGCACTTGATCCACGGCCTGCTAAGCCCTCATCCTTTCCCGCGCTCCCGCTCCGCCCCCTCGATCGGAATGCCCGCCATGCCCGCAAGTCCCCCGCCCTTTGATGCCTTCCACCGCCGCGCGTTCCTCCACGGCAGCGCCTCGGTCGTCGGCAGCGCCGCCCTGGCCGGATTGTTTGCCCGGGATGGCGTCGCGACGTCTCCGGCTGGGCGGGCCACCGGGGCTGTGACGCCGCATGTCGCGGCGCGCGCCAAAAGGGTCGTCTATCTTTTTCAGTCGGGCGGACCTTCGCATCTCGAGCTCCTCGACCACAAGCCGCGGCTGCGGGAGTTTCACGGACAGGAACTTCCCGACTCGATCCGACAGGGACAGCGGCTCACCGGGATGACGAGCGGGCAGACGAGTTTTCCGGTGATCGCCCCGAAGTTTGGCTTCGTTCAGGCGGGCAGCAACGGGACCTGGATCAGCGAATTGCTGCCCCACACCGCCAAGCAGATCGACCGCATCTGTCTCGTCCGTTCGATGCACACCGAGGCGATCAATCACGACCCGGCGATCACGTTCGTCCAGACCGGATCGCAGCAACCCGGACGGCCCTCGCTGGGGGCGTGGTTGTCCTACGGCCTGGGGAGCGAGGCAGAGAACCTCCCCGCGTTCGTCGTCCTCATCTCTCACGGGAGCGGTAAGGACGCCAATCAGGGCCTCCTTGAACGCCTCTGGGGGGCCGGCTTTCTGCCGTCGAGCCATCAGGGGGTGAAGCTCCGCAGTGCCGGCGACCCGGTCCTCTTCCTCTCCGATCCCCCGGGCATCGATCGCGGTTTGCGACGGACGATGCTCGATGGCTTGGCAGCGCTCAACGATCGCCAGCGGCTGGAGACCGGCGACCCCGAAATCGCCACGCGGATCGCGCAGTACGAGATGGCGTTCGGGATGCAGGCTTCGGTCCCGGAGCTGACGGATCTTTCGGGTGAGTCGGCAAAGACATTCGACGATTACGGCGAGGCGGCCCGCCGGCCGGGCACGTTTGCTGCCAACTGTCTGCTCGCCCGCCGGCTGCTGGAACGAGGTGTGCGTTGCGTGCAGCTCTACCACCGCGGCTGGGACCAGCACGGCGGCCTGCCGACGAACATCCCCAAGCAGGCTCGGGACATCGATCAGCCGCAGGCAGCGCTCATTGCCGATCTCCAGGCCCGGGGGATGCTCGACGACACGCTCGTCGTCTGGGGGGGGGAGTTTGGGAGGACCGTCTACGGCCAGGGGGGGCTGCAGGACGACTACGGTCGCGATCACCATGGCCGGTGTTATTCGGTTTGGATGGCCGGCGGGGGGATCCGTCCCGGGGTTGTCCACGGGGAGACCGACGACTACGGCTACAACATCGTCCGCGATCCGGTCCACGTTCACGACCTCAATGCCACGCTCCTCCAATGCCTCGGCTACGACCACAAGCGACTCACCTACCGCTTCCAGGGACGCGACTACCGGCTCACCGACGTGGAGGGGAACGTCGTCAAGGAGATCCTGGCGTGATCCCAGGGCGAGGCGGGAAGGGGCCGCGGATTTCCGTCGGGACCAATCTTGACTTTGCTCACAAATCACGAACAATTCACCTCGGGGAACTTTTGAAATCCGGGGGAGAAGCCACCATGCTGGCAGGCCGTCCGATGTGGCTGTCGCGGGGTGGGGTGAACAGCCCGGTCCAGCGAGCTAGGCCCGGATTCACGCTCGTTGAACTGCTCGTGGTGATCGCGATCATCGGCGGGCTCGTCGGTCTCCTCCTCCCGGCCGTTCAGGCCGCCCGCGAAGCCGGTAGACGCACCCGTTGTGCCAATTCCCTCAAGCAGATCGCCATCGGCCTCCACAGCTACATGACGGCGAAGGGGAGATTTCCCGCCGGGTATCTGGCGACGACCACCTCGCCGAAGCGAGATTCGACGACCCACGACGCCCCCCCGGGGACCGGCTGGGGACTGGCCATTGCCGCGTTCATGGAGGAGTCGGCTCTCACCGATGCCTACAACTCGATCGACGGTGTCGGGGGCGCCTCGAATGCCGCCGTCGTCAGTCGCCCGATCGCCACCTTTCTCTGCGCCTCCTCGAGCGGGCCGCGGACGCCGTTCGCCGTCGCGGGCTCCGATGGCACGGCGATCACCCCCGGGGTGATGCTCGGTCGCAGCGACTATGTCGCCAATGCCGGTCAGATCGACGTCTGGAACTCGAGGCCCGGCCGGGATGACTGGAACGGCCTCGCCAACGGGCCGCTTTTTCGGAACTCGATGATCCGCCCGGGCGATGTGATGGATGGTCTCTCTCAGACGGTGTTCATCGGTGAACACTCTCAGGCGCTGTCGCAAAAATCGTGGGCCGGAGTCGTGCCAGGGGGATGGAGTCAGGTTGACCGGACGATGAGTACGGCTCCGGCCGGGCCAGGAGCCACGTTCGTTCTCGCTCATTCCGGCCCAACAGCCGACGGCCCGGTCCACACCCCCAACGATCCCAGCGGCCACTGCGACCAGATGTTCTCCCAACATCCCACTGGCAGCAACGTGGCCTACGGCGATGCCGGAGTGCGGTTTGTGGCTGCCGATGTCGATCCGACGATCTGGGCTGCGACCTGCACGATCGCCGGTGGGGAGAAGGTCTCGCAGGCTCAGCCGTGAGCCCTGGCAACTGATCATCCGGCCCCTGCTCGGGGGGGCTATACTGCTTCCGCACGATGGCGGGCACGTGCTGCCCTCCCAGAGACGGAGCCCCCCATGCTCGAGATCCTCGGTCGACCCGGTGTGATGTCGCGGCGGCTCGGCCGTCGCGCCATGCTTCAGATCGGGGGATCCGGGCTCCTGGGAGTATCGCTCGCGAAGGTGCTTGCCGCCGAGGCGACGGCCACTGGCCCGAAGCCGAGGGCGAAGTCGGTGATCTTCCTGTTCCTCTTCGGCGGCCCGAGCCAGTACGAAACCTTCGACATGAAGCCGGACGCGCCGGCCGACATCCGCGGGCCGATGAGCCCGATCGGCTGCCGAACGCCGGGGTTGCGGATCAGCGAACACCTCCCGAAGCTGGCGGAAATCTCCGACCGCTACTGCGTCATCCGCTCGATGACGCACGATTTCAACGACCACAGCGGCGGTGGCCACTACATCCAGACGGGCAAACGCTGGCAGATCCCCGTCGGTGGCGGATTCAGTGCCACCCCGCAGGACTGGCCGTCGATCGGCTCGGTGGTGGAGCACCTCGAGCACCAGCGCTCGCGGGGCGCCCCGCGCGATCTGCCGGCGTATGCGGTCGTGCCCAACCGGCTCGGCCGGCTGCAGGAGAACGGACAGTATGTCCGTCCCGGCGAATACGGCGGTTGGCTGGGATCGTCGGTCAATCCGCTCACCACGCGGATCGACCGCAAGGACATCGCCGACAACCCCTACTGGCGTGATTGCACCGACAGCGAACTCCGCTGCCGCATCGAGGGGCTCGAGCCGGTCTCTGCCGACGACATCGCCCGGATCCGGCGCCGGGCCACGCTCCTCGAATCGTTCGACGCCCAGCGGCGGATCATCGATGGCCGACGATCGCTCGAGATCGATCGGATCCGCGAGCGTGCCCTCGGCCTCGTCACGAGTTCACGGACGCGCGAGGCCCTCGATCTGGAACGGGAGCCGGCGACGGTCCGCGACGGCTACGGCCGTCATCTCTTCGGCCAGGCCTGTCTGATGGCGCGGCGGCTCGTCGAGGCAGGCACGCGCTTTGTGACGGTGCACTACGATTGTTGCGACGGTTACAGTTGGGATTCGCACGTCCATTCCAACGATGTGCGGCGCTCGCTCCTCCCCACGTTCGATTCCGCGCTGTCGGGATTGCTCCTCGATCTGGAACAGCGCGGTCTCCTCGCCGAGACGCTCGTCGTGGCCCTCGGCGAGATGGGGCGGACGGCGAAGCCGACGAAGGACTGGGGGCGCAACCACTGGAGCACGCTCTTCCCGGCGGTGATCGCCGGGGCCGGGGTCCAAGGCGGCACCACATGGGGGGCTTCGGACAAGAACGGCGAGTATCCCATCGAGCATCCGACGTCGCCTGAGGACCTTGCGGCGACGATCTACAAGACGCTCGGTATCGATCCCGACACGGTCCTCACGATGCCCGACGGCCGGCCAGTACCGATCTCGACCGGGCGGCCGATCGACGGGATCTTCGGGTAATTGATTGGGGTTTGGTTGGCTGGGGGGGCCGACTGGGGACGGCTTTGCTGTTGAGGGATGCGCATCGATGCCCGATTGGACCTATCGCCCGATCTTCCGTCCGCTACTTTTCCGACTTCCGACGAGGCTCGGCCGAGATCTTGCCCTCGCTGCCATCGGTGGTGTGGCGCGGATGCCCGGTGGACGCCATCTCATCGAGTTCATGGGGCACATGCGCCCGGCCAGACCGCTACGGTCGCGACTCGCCGACACGCTCCTCGACGGTCCTGTTGGCTTGGCGCCAGGGATTGATCCCGGGCTGATCGGCCTCGCCGGCCTCAGTCGATTTGGATTCGGGTTTGTGGGGATCGGGCCGGTGACGCCAGATCCGGTGGCGGAGGTGGAGAGCGTTCGTGATGACCTGACCGAGTCAATCAGGCTCGTGCCCTCCGACACCAATCCCGGGTTGGCCGCCACGTTGGATCGGCTCAATCGGTTGCCGGAGCCCCGCCCTGCGATCATCGTGTATCTCTCAGCAAGAGCTCTCGGAGAAGAGAGGCGGGCGGTGGTGCGGGGCGTGCGGGGCCATGCGACGGCGATCGCGCTGCCGCTTGTGACCGACGACGGCGATGCGTGGCAACGGCAGGTCAGAGAGATCGTTGCCGAGGCGGATGGAATCCCGGTCTTGGTCGTCGTTGCGGCCGACCGTCCCACGGGCATGGTGTCCAGATGTGTGGAAGCGACGGAGGCCGGGGCGCGCGGGGCGATCGTCGGTCGTGCGGAGAGCGAAGAGGCCGCATGGATGGGGAACTCGTTGCTTGAATCGGCCGAGGCGTGGACACGGATTCTCCGCCACTCTTTGGGGAGCACGGCTACCGTGATTGCGGCGGCGGGGATTCACGCGCCTGGCGACGCCGAAAGGCTCGTCGCGGCTGGAGCCGACCTCGTGGCGATCGACAGTGGTCTCGTCTTCTCCGGCCCCGGTCTCGCGAAGCGCTGCAACGAATGTCTCCTCGCCCGGCGGCTGGGGGGCGGCATGGCGGGGCAGGGTATTGAGGGCGACTCCGAGACGTTTCTCCGCGAGTCATGGCCGTGGACGTTGATGCTCGGGATCAGCCTTCTTGTCGGCGGAATCATGGCGCTTGTGATCGCCTGCACACGCGTGGTGATGCCCTACGACGAGGTCATGTCCGGGCTCACCCGGGCCCGGCTCGCCGGCATCGGCCCGAGGCTGCTCCCCTTTATGACACACGACCGGGTGACGCTCGCCGGGGCGATGCTCGGCGTTGGCATCCTCTTCTGCGGCTTGGCGTGGTGGGGGGTGCGCCGCGGGCACCACTGGGCTCTACGCGCCGTGATCGTGCCGGCGTCCGTAGGATTCCTCTCCTTCTTCTCATTTCTCGGATTCGGCTACTTCGATCCGCTCCATGCCTTTGTCAGCGCGATTCTCTTCCAATTCATGCTTCTGGCGATGGTGGGGCGAGCGAGCCCGCTGAGGATGGTCGGCAGCCCTGACAGGCGCAACGATCCGAAGTGGCTCCGCGCCCAATGGGGGCAGCTCGGATTCGTGGCCCACGGCGCGACGGTCCTCGTAGCCGGGACCGTGATCTCGGTGATCGGGATGACGACCGTTTTCGTCCGGGAGGATCTGGCCTACCTCGAACTCTGCGCCGCGGATCTCAATGCCGTGCCTGGGCTCGTGCCGCTGATCGCGCACGACCGCGGAACGTTTGGAGGGATGCTGATGGTGGCGGGGCTGACGATGCTGCTGGCCTCGCTGTGGGGATTCCAGCGGGGCGCGGCCTGGCTGTGGTGGACGATGCTCGCCGCAGGATCGGTCGGCTACGCGACCGCTATCGCGGTTCATCATGCCGTAGGGTACGTCGACTTGCTGCACCTCGTCCCGGCCTGGAGCGGGCTGGCCGCGATCTGGCTCGCTGCACTGGCCAGTCACGGCTATCTCTGCGACCGCGGGCACGATGATGGGCTGGGACAAACGGGTGACCGACAATCGACCGAGCGGCCGGCTCGCCTCACCACTGGAGGCCAAACTTCGCTCCGTCTCCCTGGCGGCGGATGCCACCCTTGAGCGGAACGTTCGATTTCTTCACCGGCAGCGCGGCCTCCTCGGCCTCCGGTTCCTCTGGCTCGGCAGCCGGGCCACCCTTTCCGGCCGGCGGTGCCGGCGGCGTGGCGAGGGCCTTGATCGAGAGGGAGATCCGCTGTTCGCCGGGATCGCAGGAGAGCACCTTGCACTCCACCGCTTCCCCTTCGCGGACGACGCTCGACACGCTCTGGACATGCCGGTGGGCGAGTTCCGAAACGTGGACGAGGCCTTCGACCCCAGGCTCGAGCCGTACAAAGGCTCCGAACTGGGCGATGCGGCTGACGGTGCCCCGCACCGCGGCACCGATGTGGTATTTCTCGGCGGCGTTCTTCCAGGGACTCTCCACCGTGTCGCGAATCGAGAGACCGATCTTGCCGGTCTGCCGGTCGACATTCTTCACCGCGACGCGCACCTTCTGGCCGACTTCGAGAACGTCGGTCGGGGTCTTGACACGATCCCATGACATCTGGCTGACATGGACGAGGCCGTCAACGCCGTTGCCGACGTCGACGAAGGCGCCGAAGTCCCGCACCGAACGGACGATACCGTCGAGGAGATCACCGATCTCGAGCGTTTCGAGCATCTTGGTGCGGGCATCGGCTGCCTGGCGCTCGAGCACCGCACGGCGCGAGAGCACGAGCCGCCGTGCGGCCGGCACGATCTCGGTCACGAGGGCCTCGACGGTCTGCCCGACGAGCTCCTCGAGGTTTTCCATGCGCCAGTTGCTGACGAGGCTCGCCGGCATGAAGCCACGGAGCCCGGCGACGTCGCACTCGACGCCCCCCTTGTTCGCGGCGGTGACTTTCGCGGCGACGATCATTCCCGCTTCGAGTTGCGACCAGTCTTCGACGTCGATCGCCCGGTTGGCAGGCGCCACGTTGTAGAGGCCATCCTCCTCGTTGAAGCCGCCAACCGAAAGTTCGAGTACCTGACCGATCTCAGGATTGCCACCATCGAGGCCGATGAGCTTGAGGGCCCCCTGCCGCCTGCCGCCAAGATCGACGAAGGCCGTGTCTGGGCTGACCGACACCACGGTGCCGGAGACACGGGAGCCGGGATCGAGCGTGGCAGCTGCCTTGGCCGATGCAGCCGTGGCAAGAATCGTGTCGATCTCGATCCCTTCCAGGGCAGCCTGGAAATCCTCCTCGAGATCATCCTCGAGTCCGGCACGGAGATTTGGAACGGCGACGCGTTTCGATGGCGGAAGGACATCGGTGAATGCGGAACTGGGGGCACGATCACCGCGCCGCTCACGCCGCGGACGATCACCCCCCTGGTCGCCGCCGCGCCGCGGTCCACCGCGCGAATCACGAGGGGCATCGCCACCGGCCGCCGCGGCCCGAGCCTCGATCTCCGCCGCACTCACCACCGGTGCAAGGGGAGCCGAGGGAGCAAGGGGAGCCGAGGGAGCAAGGGGAGCCGAGGGAGCCAGGGGAGCCGAGGGAGCCAATGATGCCATGGGAGCCGCAGCGGCGTCCTGGCCTGCAGCGGCATGCGAAACAGGTCCAGCCGCTGCCGGCGCTTGGGGCGTTGCCTGCCGGACGGGCGGCAGCGGAGCGTCGCCGAGCACCGAAGAGGTGGCCGACGCAACAAACTGGTGACGGGGCGGAAGCTTCGGGGGCCGGACCCCAGGCCGTTGCGTGCCGATCGGAATCCGCCGCTTTTCGCCCCCTCCATCCGCATCACCGCTGGCTGCAGCCTCGGCAGCAGACCCTTGGTCCGGGGTCTGAGCCGGAGCCGGGCCCAACTGGTCGGGGGAGGGCGTTTCCGGGGTCGGGGAAGGATCGGCGGTCATCGGCGGCACTCGTCGGAAGGAAAGAGGCCGACGAACGGCGCCGGCCCCGAAAAGAAACGCCCGCAGAGGCAGCGGGCACGAGACGGAGTCAGGGGGGCCTTCAATGCGGGAAACAGGACTTGAACCTGCACGGTATTACTACCACCAGGCCCTCAACCTGGCGCGTCTGCCAATTCCGCCATTCCCGCAGCGGTACGAACAATCGAATCGATGGTTCCGCAGCAACAACACCTGCGAACCCCACCTAACTCCCCCGGCCATTCTGCGACCGTTTCTCCGCCAGTCAAGAACCCCTCGACATTTGGCCTGACTGGCGACCTTCCGACGGGTCTGGCCTCACGCAGTTTCTGCCGACCGGAACGGACGGGCCAAGGCCGGCACTGCCAGCAAAGCCGCCGAAAGGGCCAGCGACCAAGCGATGTCCCCCACCGGGGTCCAGCGGTAGAAGGGGAGCGCGGCAAGATAGCACTCGATCAGACCCGCGGGGGTGTGGGCGTAGTCGGTGGTCAGCCACCAATGGGCAAGATTCGTGGTGAGATAGAACACCAGAGATCCGGCCAGAGCCCCGCCAAGGGCACCGAGCCCCCGGTGGCGGCGTACCAAGCCCCCCATGAAGATAGGCCAGGTGAAAGCGGCGTAAATGATCGCTGCCATCGTCCAACTGCCGTAGCTTCCGCCACCAGGCAGGGCGAAGTTGCTCGCCGCGAGGGCCACGGCGGGAACGGAAGCCGCGGCAAACCGATTCGCAAACAGTGCCCCAGCGCACAGGCCGATCCCGATCAGGGGAGAAACGCCGTACACGGGTTGCCAGAGGCGGCCGAGAATGCCGATCCCGACAAGCACGACCCAGGCAAGACAGAGAAATCCGACCGGGAGATCGCGGGGATCAAGCCTCTGGGGATGACGACTGATCGGACTCCCGCCCGGCCCCGATCGGGCCGCCTGGGAAACGCTTTCTGGCGAATGGCCCGGACTGTTCATGCTCAACGACCCCGGAGGATTTCTCACCGAATCCGATCACGCCCCGATAGACTATCACGAATCGATACACTAGCGGTTTTCGGCCGGTGGGCAAGCCGAAGGGATGGCCGCCCCCTCCGAATCGGCCCCCCTTTCTCCGCTGACGCCATGGTCGCCAGTCCCCTTCAACCGCGATCTTCTGCGGGAACGCTTCCTTCCGGGGCCACCGGCACCGGGTGTGGTTCGATCGTGGCGGCACGTGACTCCAGCGGCGTGGTCACGCTCGAAATCGTCGCCGGGAGCAGGAGCCAGAACGTCATCGATGGCCAGTTCCTCAGGGATCTGCGCCAGTCGCTCGACGCGCTCGAAGCCGGCCCGCCCCCCCGGGCCGTCGTGCTCTGTTCCGGGCGGCCCGGGTCGTTTTTCGCAGGGGCTGACATCGATCGGCTGGAGGCGATCCTCGGAACTGAGTCAGCCGTGATCGAACAGGCCTGTGCCGATGGGCGGCAACTCTACGGCCGCCTCTCCTCCAATCCCTGGCCGACCGTGGCCGTCATCGACGGCGTCTGTCTGGGGGGAGGGCTGGAGATTGCCCTCGCCTGTGATTACCGGGTGGCGACCTCCGCGGAGACAACGGTGCTGGGATTCCCGGAGGTGAAGCTCGGCCTGCTGCCCGGGTGGGGAGGGACGGTGCGGCTCCCGCGGCTGATCGGTCCGGGGCCGGCCGTGGAAATGATCGCCGCCGGCGAGACGATGAGCGGGGCCGCCGCCGCGCGCTTGGGGCTGGTCGATGCGTGTGTCCCGGCTGAACAGGCCCTCGCTGCGGCGCGACTTCTCGTCGATTCGGCCACCGGAACTGACGCCCACCTCGAGCAGCGCCGTCGCCGCTTGCTGCCGGTCGGGTTGGCTCCCGAGGAACGGGAGTTTCTCGAGGCAACGACCGGCGCGGTGATCCAGGGGCGGACCGCAGGGCATTACCCGGCGCCGCCGGCGATTCTCGAGGCAGTCCTCGCCACGTCGATGGTGCCGGCGATCGAGGCGGGCGCCATCGAAGGGAAGGCATTCGCCGCGCTCGCCCGCTCTTCTGTGGCCCGGCAATTGGTGCGGGTGTTTCGGCTCGGTGAACAAAACCGGCGCGACCGGGGCGTCGAAGCGGATCACGGCACTCCTGACGCCCCGCCCCGCGATGCCCAAGAAGCAGCATTCGAGCGCCCGGCGGTCGTCGGCGCGGGGATCATGGGGGCGGGGATCGCCGCGGCCCACCTCCGGGCCGGATGTGCCGTGACGCTTGCCGACGTGCAGGCCGAAGCGCTGGCCCGCAGTGTGCCGGAGATCCTCCAGGAGGCGGCCTGGGATCGGAGCCGCCGTGCCACCGATCAGGCCCGGGCCGTCCGGCTTGCAGGGCAGTTGCGCACCGTCACGCACACGACGGCGCTCGCCGATGCTGATCTCGTCATCGAGAGCGTTCTCGAGCGGACAGACATCAAGCGCCAGGTGCTTGCGGAGATCGAGGCGGTCGTCGGGCCGGATGCCGTGATCGCCACCAACACCTCCACCAACCCGATCGCGAAGCTCGCCGAGGCGCTTCGCGATCCGTCGCGATTCTGTGGTCTCCACTTCTTCAATCCTGTCCGGCGGATGATGCTCGTCGAGGTGGTGCGCGGACCGGCCACTTCCGACGCCACCGTCGCTCGGGCGGTCGCCCACGCCAAACGGCTGGGGAAGTGTCCGATCGTCGTCCGTGACAGTCCGGGGTTTCTCGTCAACAGGATGCTCATGCCCTATCTCCACGAATCGGTGGAGATGCTTCGAGCCGGAGTCGATCCGCGGAAAATCGATCGGGCCGCCAGGGCCTTCGGCATGCCGATGGGCCCTCTCGAGCTCTACGACATGATCGGCCTCGACACGGCGTTCTATGCCGGCCTCGTTCTCAACGATGCCTACGGCGATCGGATCGAGCCCTCGCCGGTGATCCCGGCGATGGTCAAGTCCGGGCGGCTGGGGCGGAAGAGCGGGGGAGGATTTTATCGCTATGGCGGCACCGGCCCCCGGGCCAGGATCGAGCGGCCCGACGACGGCGTGGCGGCGGTGGTCGCCCCCTATGCGCTCCCCCCTTGTGCCAGCGACGAGCGGACGATCATCGACCGGCTCATCCTCCCGATGGTGCTCGAGGCGACGAGGGTGCTCGACGAAGGGATCGTCCGCGACGGCTGCGACGTCGATCTGGCGGTCATCCACGCCCTCGGATTCCCGCCGTTCCGTGGCGGGCTTCTGGCCTGGGCCGATTCCCTCGGAGCGGCGGAGATCGTCCGCCGACTCGGAGCCCTCGCCGAACTCGGCATCCGCATGCAACCGACGCCCCGCCTCGAATCCCTCGCCCGCGACGGGGGCCGGTTTACCGGCTGACCGCTCCAATTCCTCCCCGCCACGCCGATTCATCCATGCCCGCCACGCTTCTTCCCCGCCCGCCCGAACTCACCCCCGTGATCGTTGCCTGCTGCCGCACGGCGATCGGGCGGTCGCACGCCGAACGTGGCCTCTTCCGGCAGGTGCGTGGCGACGAGTTGGCCACGGCCGCCGTCGTGGCGGCTGTCAAGCGGAGCGGTGTCGATCCGGCGACGATCGAGGATCTCCTTCTCGGGGCGACGCAGCAGCGTGGCGAACTCGGCGGCAACGTTGCCAAAGCGGTGGCACTGATGGCCGGCCTGCCGCTCTCCACCGCCGGGGTGACGATCAATCGGCTGTGCGGATCGGGCCTCGAGGCGATCCTCCAGGCAAGCCGCGCGATCATTGCCGGGGCCGAGAATGTTCAGGTCGTGGCCGGCGTCGAGCACATGCACCACCAGCCGATGGACGAGGGGGTCGACTTCCATCCCCGGGTCGTCGCCCGTTCCAGCCGGGGCATGCTCTCGATGGGGCTGACCGCCGAGCATCTGGCGGCGTCGCGCGGCCTCGACCGGCGACGGCAAGAGGATTGGGCTCTCGAGAGCCACGCCCGGGCCGTGCGTGCGATCGACGCCGGGGCCTTCGCCGCCGAGGTCGTGCCGGTCTTCGGGCACGACGAGGCCGGAGCGCTGGTCGAGGCGACGATCGATCAGTCGGTGCGGCGCGACACGAGCCGCGAGGCGATGGCCTGCCTCGAGCCGGCGTTCCTCCCCAAGCTTGGCACGGTGACAGCCGCGACGAGCGCCCCGCTCAGCGACGGGGCCGCGGCGCTGGTGATCATGTCGTTGGCCGAAGCCCGGCGGCAGGGTCTCGTGCCGCTGGCGCGGGTTGTCGCCGGTGCCGTGGTCGGGGTGCCACCGGCCGTGATGGGGACTGGCCCGGTGGCAGCCACTGCCAAGCTTTTCCGCCGGTTGTCGATCGACCTCGGCGCGATCGACCTCATCGAGCTCAACGAGGCCTTTGCCGCCCAAACGTTGTGGTGTGTCGACGAGCTCGGGCTCGATGCGGCACGGGTCAATGTCCGCGGCGGGGCGCTCGCCATTGGCCATCCGCTCGGTGCCAGTGGTGTCCGCATCGTCACCACGCTCGTTCACGCCATGCGCGACCGCGGCGACCGGCTCGGCCTGGCGACGATGTGCATCGGACTCGGCCAGGGGATCGCGCTGGTCGTGGAGAGGATCGCGACGTGACGACCCGCACGGAGTCGGCTCGGGGGGGCGTCGATCCGGCGGGCCAGGCCCCCGACACGACGCTCCTCGATCTCCTCGTCGCGCGCCTCGGCGATGCCGCCACCCGGCCTGCGTTGGCCACGCAACCATCAGCCGATGACGCGACGACGACCTGGACCTGGCTCGAGGCGGCAGCGGCCGCCGTCGATCTCGCCGTGGCCCTCGAGGCGACGGGCTTGCGCCGCGGTGACCGGGTCGTCCATGTCGGCACGCACTCGGTCGATTGGGTTGTCGTCGATCTCGCCTGTCTGCTCGCCGGCGTCGTTCATGTGGCGCTCCATGCCGATGCCCCGCGTTCCGAGCTCCTCGACCAGATCGCCTGGCTCGCCCCGGCCGGAGTCGTGCTCAGTGGGGAGGACGGTCCGTTCCCATCCGGCGATGCCGCACGGTTGCTCGGCGGGCGTTCTGTTCCGCGGCGTGTCATCGATCGGCGCCGTCCGGCGCCGCGTCGGGGGCAGCGCTTGCCGCCTCCCTCGGCGGGGCTCTGCTCGGAAGCCTGGCGGAGCCGCGCTGCCGATCCGGAGGCGCTTGAGCGCGAGGTGGCACGGCGCGCGGCGGCCATCGATCCCGACGCGCCGGCGCGGATCTTCTTCTCCTCGGGGACGACCGGACGGCCGCGCGGCTATGTCCACTCGCAGCGGTCGCTCGCCACCAACGCGCTGGCCGCCGCGGCCATCTTTCTCGACGAATCCGCCGACGTCCGGCTCTCCTGGCTGCCGATGAGCCACGCGCTGGCCTGCACGGGGGATCTCTCCACGGCGCTCGTTCGCGGCGGCTGTCTCAACGTCGTTCCCGACCGGCGGCGTCTCCTCGACGCCTGCCGCTTCCTGCCGCCGACGGTGATTCTCGGCGTGCCGGCTTTCTATGAACGTCTCGAACGGGGCGTGCGGTCGGGGGCGATCCCCGATCTCGCCGCTGCCCTTGGCGGTCGAGTGCGAGTCTGCATCTCCGGCGGCGCGGCGCTGCGGGAGCGGACGCAGGTGCTGTTTGCCGCGCGGGGGGTGCCGCTCGTCGAGGGCTACGGGCTCGCCGAGGCAGGTCCGGTGGTGGCGCTCGACAACCCACGGGGATACCGGCCGGGGTGGGTCGGCAAGCCGCTTGCTGGCATCGATGTCCGGCTCGATTCGGTGGGGCAACTCCTCGTCCGCACCCCCTCGCGGGCGCTCGGGCAGGTCCTTCCGCCCGACGCCCAGCCAGCTGTCGATGATCACCACGGCGACCCCGCCGACGGATGGATCGCCACCGGCGACACCGCCGAGATCGCCGCCGACGGTCGGATCCGCATCACCGGACGCGTCGTCGACACGATCGTCCTCTCCACCGGCACGAAGCTTCCGCCGGCCGAGGTGGAGCGGGTTCTTGCCGATGACGCAATCGTCGCCCAGGTGTGTGTCTGCGGGGATCGGCTTCCGGTGCCGGTCGCGCTGATCGTGCCCGAGCCTGCCGTTGTCCGGGCCACGCTCCGGTCACTCGGCATCCGCGTCGCTTCGCGACGGGCGGCTCTCCGTCATCCGCGTCTCCTCCGCTGGCTGGCCCGCAGGCTCGCCAGACGGCAGGCGTCGCTTCCTCGTTCCTGGCGAGTGCGTCGCATCGTGCTTATCAACCGCCCCTTCGACATCGACCGCGGGGAGATGACCCACTCCATGAAATTGAAGCGCCCCTCGATCGCCAATCACTTCGCGGCCACGCTCGACGCCGCTTCCGCCCCCTCCCCGCCCCCGGGCGTGGCCGACGTGCCCCGCGGCGACGCCCTCCCTTCCCCCCCCTCCGTCCCCTCCCCCCACGCCACCGCCGGCATCGCCGCGGCGCTGTGGGGGCTTCCGCGCGGGGATGACGGTGGGTTTGCCAACGCCGCCGCCCTCGCCGCGCAGCCGTTCCCTGACGAGATCGCCGGGGTGCTCGAAGAAGCCCAGCGGCGCCTCGGTGCGCTGCGCGCCGAGGGCCTGCTCTACGCCCCGATGCCGACGACGGAGCTGCCGCCGGCCCCCCTCGATGACGCGCCGCCGCGGCCGGAGGGGCTGTTCACCGCTGTCGCCGAGGCCGCCGTGGGGGCGACGGGGCTGTGGGGCGTGCATGTTCCGGTTGCCCATGGCGGTTGCGGGGGGACGGTCGTCGACTTGGTGAAGAGCGTGACGAAGATCGCCGGTGTCGTGCCCTCCGCGGCAGGGATGCTCGCCGTTCACTCCGCGATTGGGGCGGTGTCGGCGCTGGTCGCCTTCGGGACACCGTCGCAGCAGGCCCGTCACCTGCCCGGCTTGGCGGCGGGGAGGCCGTTGTCGGTGTTTGGTGCCACCGAGCCGGAGGTGGGATGCGACCTCGGAGCGGTGCGGACGACGCTGGCCCGGCGGGATGGCCGGCTCGTCATCGACGGCACGAAGATGTTCATCACCAATGCCACCTATGGCCGGCTCGTGAAGCTGCTTGTCGTCGCCGATGGCAAACCGGCTGTGGTGCTCGCCCGCCTTCCCGACCGCGACACGCCCAGCTTCCGTCTGCTGTCCTACGCCCTCCACCCACTCCGTCACACCGCCAACCACGCCCTCGAGTTCCGCGGGTTCACGGTCGACGAGCAGGACGTCATCAAGGGCCCGGGAGGGGATGCGATGGCGGTCGTCTGGCACGGCCTCAACCGCGGTCGCAGCACGCTCGCCGCCCAGGCAGCCGGCACCCTCGGTCTCCTCCGAGCCCATGCCCGCGAGCACGCCCTCCGCCGTGCCTCCTGGGGCCAGCCGATCGCGTCGCGACAGCTCGTCCAGGGGAGGCTCGCCCGAATCGCCGCGGGTAGCCTTGCCTGCGAAGCGCTCTCGACCTGGGCGGCGGCGACGATCGACACCTCAGGAGGCACAGGGGGCGAGCTCGAGGCGATCACGGCCAAGGTGGTGGCCAGTCAGGCCGTTCGCGAGGGAGCGATCGATGCCCTGGGGATTCATGGAGGCCGGGCCTTCCTCGTCGGCCATCCGCTCGGCGACTCCTTCCACGATCATCTCGCCGTCGGCGTCTACGAAGGAGAGAGCGATCTCCTCGGGCTGGCGCTCTTCAAGGGGCTCTCCAAACGCCATCCGCTCGCGGAACGCCTCCGACAGGGGAGTCGGTTTGGCGCCGCCGTCGGTTGGCTCGGCTGGCGCGTGGCGCGGTTGGCAGGTGCCGGACATGACGCTGGGATCCTCGACCGCCGTCTCCGGGAGCATGCGGCAGCGGCTCGCAAGGTGCTGGCCGCGAGCGCCATCGCGATCGATCGGGCGATCCGCCGGCACGGCCGTGGTCTGGCGGAGCGGCAATTGGAGGTCGGAAGCTTGTCTGCGGTGGTCAGGGATGCGGCAAGCGCACTGGCCGTCGCCCATCACGCCGATGTCCTGTGCGACGACGAGGCGACGGCGACGGCCGATGTCTGGTGCCGGATAGCCCTGTCCCGGGCCTCTGGTCGCCGGCTCACGCCGGCGGATCATGCGGCCATCGGCGCCCTGGGACGGCGGGTGGTCGAGGGCTAACGGCCGCTTGTCACCATCGCCGGCCAGGAACTGCACAGATACCAGGCTCGCGGCGTGGTCCATTCGACGAAGGCATCGAGGACCGACCTGGAAAGGAAGGCCCCGGTGACGGTCCTTCCGGCCGGATCGCCGTCGCTGCGGGC
Organism: Candidatus Kuenenia stuttgartensis; assembly: GCA_945860405.1. GTDB lineage: Bacteria > Planctomycetota > Planctomycetia > Pirellulales > UBA1268 > QWOP01. The sequence goes on from CAMARC010000003.1 coordinate 40,146, forward strand.
CGCGACGTCGACGCCGAGCAGTCCGTCGAGGACCCCGCGGGGACGGATGTAACGGACGACCCGGGCGGTGTCTTTCGTGAGGCCAGCCAGTTCGACGGCTCGGTCGACGGCGTCCTCCAGGAAGCCGATCCGGTCGACGAGTCCGGCGGCCTGGGCCTGCCTGGCCGTAAATACCTGACCGGTGGCCACGGCATCGACTGCCGCCTCGTCGAGCTTCGGTCGTCCTTCGCGGACGACCTCCTTGAAGCGGGCGAACATGTCGTCGACGAGAGACTGGAGCACCTTCCGCTCCCGCTCCGCAAGCTCCGGATCCCTCTCCTTCGTGGGGGAGAGCATTTCCTTGAGCGGGCCACTGGTGATCGAGTCGTCGGTGACGTCGAACTTCCGCAGCGCCTTGGAGAAGTCGTAGTGGGGGATGATGACGCCGATCGAACCGGTGAGCGTGGCCGGTTCGGCGAAGATCACATCCTCGCGGCCGCCGTTGGCCATCGCCACGTAGTATCCGCCGCTGGCCGCGATCGAACCCATGCTGACGACGACCGGCAGATCACGCTTCTTCACGAGCGTCGAGAGCCGGTGGAAGATCTCGTCGCTGCCGGCCACCGTGCCCCCCGGGGACTCGACCCGGAGGACGATCGCCTTGACCGACTCGTCCTCGGCGATCCGATCGATCTGCTGGCGGGCGAATCCCGATCCCCCCATGATCGCCCCGACGACATCGACAATCGCCACCCGGCTGGGGGCATCCTTGGAGAGCGAGTGCCAGCGTTCCTCGACCTGCCCCGCCTTTTGGAAATAGCTGGCGTTGGCCCCGAAGCTGGCCACGGCCACCACAGCTGACAGTCCGGCGATCACCCAGGGAACCCACGAGAAGCGTCCCCGACGCGGAGGAGGCGTGTGGGCCGACGGGGCGGGGAGGGAAGGGGGATTCATCGTGGCTGGCTCCCTTGTTGCGACCTGTCTCTGGCTCCGGCGTGAAGGCCGGTGTCGGGGTGGAACGGAGGATCATGTTGCCATCCGGAGACGGGGACCGCTACCCTTGCTATGGGGCTGTCCGTGGACAAGTGCATCCGAGGCCATTGTCCACGCTCTCCACAGCCTGCTCGGCGGCGACTCCGCCCAGGCCGCAACCCATCAGGAGCGACGCAGCGTGATCGTCAGCGTGAGCACGGAGTGTTTCCCGGAACTGTCCCTGGCCAAGTCCATGGAGCGGTTGGCGGAGCTCGAGTACACCGCCGTCGAGATCGACGTCCACGAGCATGGCGGTCA
>CAMARC010000004.1 GCA_945860405.1 Candidatus Kuenenia stuttgartensis
AGATCGAGGATCGGCTCGACGATCCGCGCCGCGTCGCCCGGGAGCTTCATCTCCGCCTCGGGCTCCGCGTCGGCGTCACGGCGGTGCCGGCCGGGAGCCTGCCGCGATTCGAAGGGAAGGGGAGGCGGATCATCGACCACCGTCACGACACAAGACAGCCACCAAGGAGCGATGCATGAGTGATCCATCCACAGGCCGGCCATCGGCCGCCGCCGTTCCCGCTTCGATCCGCCGCTTGCCCGACGGCAGCGTAGAGATCGGCTGGAGCGACGGCGTGCGCAGCCCCTATTCGCCGCGGCTCCTCCGCGACGCCTGTCCGTGTGCCACCTGCCGCGAGGAGCGGGCGGCGCCGAAGCCGAAGGGGCTGCTTACGGTGCTCTCGCCGCAGGAGCTCGCCCCGCTCTCGATCGCCGGCATGACGCCGGTGGGGCAGTACGCGTACAGCATCGAGTTTTCCGACGGCCACTCGAGTGGCATCTACACGCTCGAGTATCTCCGCGAGCTGGGGTGAGGGGGTCCTCTGGAGAGATTGATCAATCCCTGGCCGGGATCGATTTCCGCTCCGGCCGCGCCGCGGAACGGGAACGAGCGTTCGCTTGCCCGCCGGGCATCAGGTGACGCTGCGGGTCTTGTCGGCAGGGTCGAGCTTCCAGGGCTCGTTGTTGAGGCCTGCGTCGCTGCCGCTGAAGATCAGGCTCGATCCGACTGCGGCGAGGACCTTCCGCGATTCTGAAGAATACCCCTGTCCGGTCAGTCCGACCCAAGAGATCCAGTCGCTGTTGACTTCCGCTCCGGCGATTTTCACCGCGCTGTCCGGCGACCCATCCGTACGCCAAAGTGACTTGAAGGACGGCACAACCGCCCACGGCGACAGTAGAGGCCATTGGCTGACGGGGAGACTCGCACGGCTGAAATACAACTGCCGACCGACAGCGGCAAGTGAAATCCACGAATCGAGCCCCCACCACGCCGGCATCGGATCGATGTCGCTCACCCGCCAAGTACCGGCGGCGGTTCCATCGCTCGTCCACACCTGCCGGCCGTGGATCGTGTCGAACGCGGTGAATGCGAGGCGGCCGTTGAAGACCACGAAGTCTGCCGGTCGAGAGCCCGACATCCAATTCGGGTCATTCGGGGGCAGGAAGATCATCCCAGCGATCGGCGCCGTGATGCGGACGGGCGGTGTCCAATACTGCTGGTTGTAGTACGTCGGCTGGATGTCGAGGACGAGGCGGGTCCCGGCGGCCGTGCCGTCGGAACGCCACAGTTCGTCGCCTGTAATGCCATCGTTCGCCGAAAACAGCACGACGTTCCCGAGGGGAGTCAGCGAGGAGATCGAAGAGCCACCAATTGCATGAATGTCGAGGACCATCCGCGCCATGCGGGCCCCGGCATCCAAGACCCACAATTCATCGCGCGCCGCGAGGTTTGAAGCGGCCGCAAACAACTTTCCGCCCGCTGCCGTGAGCTGCGATACTCCCTCGACACCCGAGGGAAACTGACCGATTCGGATCGTCCCGACGGCCGTACCGTCACTCGACCAGATCGTCGGGGTGCGGCCGCCGTCGATGGCCGGATCAAAGGCCGTGAACATGAGCGTGCCGTCGACGTTCAGGAGGTTTCCGATTCTTGACTTCCACGACTGGGGCCACACATCCTTCACGAATGACGTTCCGGACCGCGTCCCGTCACTTTTCCAGAGTTCGTAGCTCAGATCCACAGGATCGGGAGCGACGAAGAACAGCTTCCCCCCGACGGCTGTCAGGCTGTCGGGACGCGAGTTCTCGCCGAATCGCCGATCCATGATCGGGAACGTCCCGGCTTCCGTGCCGTCGCTCGTCCAGATCTGGTAGCCGGCGGGGCCGTCGGTGGCGACGAAAAAGACGCGGTCGCCCACCGCGGTCAGCGAGGAGATGTTCGAACTCCCGTCGGGTCGGATGTCACGCACGAGCCTGGTGCCCGCCGCTGTGCCGTCTGTGACGCAGAGTTCCCGTCCAACCCCTCGGCCGATGATGGATTGGCCACCAGAAAAGTCTGGTACCAGGCTCGAAGTCTGCGTCTCCGCCACGAAAAACACCCGGGTTCCCGCGGTCGTGAAGTCGCGGGGTGCTTCGTACGGGCTCAAGTCGGCGAGCAAACCCGGCTTAGCCGTGTCAAAGCCTGCATTGAGCCGCTCGTAGGCCAGTCGCAGCGGACGGGGAGAAGCACGGTCGCCCCCAACCGGAGTAGAACCGATCACCTGGCTTTGCCCGAAGGCGGCTCCGGTGCTCGGCAACATCCTCCAGTTACCGTTGACGACGTTCTGGGCGGCCAGGTCGGTGCGACCGTCGCCATTGAAGTCGCCAGCCACGAATCCCTTCCACGTTGTCGCAGCCGGGAGACCGCCGAACACCGACGTCGTGAACGCCGCGGATGATCCACGGGATACCGTCCACTGCCCGGAGGCGGGGTCGCGTGCGGCAATGTCAGCACGACGGTCGGCGTCGAAATCACCGACGGTAATATCGGTCCACACGGTGCCGGCGGCCCACGTGGCCCGGATCTCACCAAGGCGGAGACTGCTGCCATCGCTGGTCCAGAGGCGCCAGTTTCCGTTGACGGGGTTGCGGGCGATGATGTCGGCCCGGCCATCACCGTCGAAGTCGGCCGCCCGCACGCCCTGCCATGGGATGGTCGCGTTCATCCTCCCCCAGACATGGGTTTCGAACCCGGTCGGAGTTCCCCGAGAAACCGTCCAGGCTCCGGTCGCCGAATCGCGGCCGGCCACGTCGGCGCCGCCGTCGCCATCGAAGTCACCCTGGACGATGTCGGTCCAGGCGACATTCGTCGGCCAGGTCCCCGCAACCGTCGAGGCCGCAAACGATCCGCCCGTGGAAGCGAGCAGCCGCCAGTTCCCGGTGGTCGGATTGCGGACCAGGAGGTCGACTCGGCCGTCGGCGTTGAAATCCCCGCTCCGCGCCGAATCCCACGGGATCTGAGCCGGCAACTGCCCCCAGCGCTGCGGGCCCGAGAAGCCTGATTGCGGAGAGAACACCGAGACCCACATCCGGCCGTCGGCCGATCGCCAGGCGAGATCGTCGAGGCCATCGCCGCTGTAATCGCCGACACAGGGGGGCGTACCCAAAGCCGCTCCGGGCGGAGTAACCGACATCCTCGGGAGAAGGCGAGGAACTGCCGGGGCATCAGCGAGGAGCGTGGAGCGGGTCCACGCCTCGGCGCCATCGAGGAAGAGGATCGCGTTGGCCGGGGGAGCCGTCGGTGTCATAGCGACTGCATACGCGAGCACATGGCGTGACTCAAGCGACTCGGCCGCCAGTCTCATCTGCAGTCGACCGCTCTTCCCTCCCCGACGTTCGCGGATTGCCCCCCCGCGCTCGCTGCCGCCGAATCCATCCCTTCGCCAGCCAGAGAGCGACATCGGGATTGAGCAGAGCCGACGAAGCGCCTTTTCGACACGGATGCCGATCGTCGCACGCCGCTTCCGAGGAAGACAGAACCTGAGCGCGGCATCAACTGGAATGGAAAACGGCTCGGCGGCGACCGGCGCGGCTTCTGGCATGGTCGGGTCTCGTGTGCGTAGGGGACGCCCCGGTTTTCCAGATGACCACTCCCAGAAAACTCCGGGACGGATAACCCCCCCGAACAGTTTGTCCACCTGCGGCCAATCAGGCAACAGGTGGGCACTACGTGCGATTGCTTTGGCAGTGTGGCCCCTTCTTCAAGACGGATTCCAGCCGCTTTCGGCACGAGGAACACCTCCTCGACCGGGTCAACCCGAGCGGCCTGTCGGCGAAGTGGGCCGGGTATGGCGGGAAGGGAAGCGTCCCAGCGGCGGCGTTCGGGGCGAGGACACTGCTCACGAGCGGGGCGAGTGCGCCAGAGACATAGATTCACCGGAAAATCAGATCGGGGGTGCCGTCAGGCGGAATGCCGTCGAAGTTTGGCTCGCTGCATCCCTACGAACTCTGCTGGGGAAATTATCTAGCGTGAACGCGCGGAACTCCGGGCGGCATTGTCGTATCGCCGCCGTCACTTCATCCCCTTGATCATCCCCAGCACGATGCCGATGTCGCGGGTGGTCGCCCGGCGGCCGTGTTGCTTCTGGAAGCGGTCGAGGGCGAAGCGGAGCGTCGCCGCATCGGGGATCGATCCGCCTGCCAAGCCGACGAGCGTGCCGATCTGCCTGGCATCGTCGGGGTCGATGAAGTCGCTGCCGCTGTCGCGACGCGAGCTGGCGAGCATCCAGATGAAAAACGCCAGGGCCGCCAGCGGCACGATCGCCTGGAGCAGGGTTGTCGTGGTTGGCACGGTGGGCTCGCTCTTGACTGCTGGAATCGCGGCGTGGGCAGTACGACAGTTTTGGGAAGATCCTCGCGCGGACAGCCAATCTCAGCCCCGGCGCCGCGACGCTGCCCGGCTCGGGCGTAGGCATCGACTTCGGTTACGCCGGCCGGCCACTGGAATCCCGCACGGGGCTCTCGGATTACCGCGCCCGGTGGTACGACGCGAACACAGGCCGCTTCATCAACGAAGACCCGAGCGGCTTCAAGGGCGGCGACACCAATCTCTTCCGAGGCGTTTCCTTCTCGGGCCCGGAGAAGTCGCAGATGGAAGGGGTGTCCGGATCGCTTCAATGGCGAACCCGCTGGCGGGCCATCACCTGCGAGAGGATCATCGTCAGGAACCAGGCAGGGGAGAACAGCGACGCCGCCAGTTGGGCGCCGCCACGCTCGAACACCTCATCCGGGGCCGCGCCGAAAGCCGCAGCGGCGACGGCGCTGGCTGTCATCACCGCCGCCAGCGACGCGACGACCGACACGGCAGCGACCGTGATCCACCGCGGCCAGCCCGGCTGGCAGGCATAAATCGTCGTCGCCACCATCGCCGTCAGCCCCCAGGCCACCGCTGCCGAAACGAACGTGGCCATGCCTCCGGCGAAGCCGGCGACCGCCAACGAGAGAGTGAGGAGGAGGAGGATCCCGAACAGCATCGCGCCGCGTTTCTGATCGGTGTCGAGGGCGTGCCGGCCGAGCGGATCGAGGAACAACAGGAGGTTGAAGACGGAGTCGCCCACCCAGGTGAGGAGCGCAAAGGCACCGTAGGCCGCGAGGAAGATGCCGATCATCCAGCCCTCGGCGTCGCTCGCCGGCTGCCGGCGGGCGAGGGTGCGAGCGATGAAGAAGCCCCCCACCACGATCCCCCATCGCATCCGTGGCGGAAGCTTCTCGATCCAGAGGAAATAGCCGAGGAGGAAACGGTAGATCGGATTCCTCGCCTTGAGCGCCTCGACGATGCCACCGCGGGCATAGTCGTTCTCCGGATCGAGCCTGAGCGCCTCGCGAAAGTGTTCGGCCGCCCGCTTCGGATCGCCCTCGTGGAGCTTCGCCCACCCCTGCGTGGTGTGGGTCGCCGCGTCGTCGGGGTTGCGGCGCAGCGCCCCCTCGATCGTCGCGGCGGCCGCTTCGCGATCGCCGAGTTGCAGCAGGGCGCGGGAGCGGGCCGTCGTGCAGCCCTGATTCTCAGGGTCGATCGCCAGGCCGGCATCGGCCGCAGCGAGGGCCTTCTTCCACTGGCTTGTCGACATGTGGATCGCGGCGAGCAGGGAGAAGGAATCGGCATCGTAGGGATCGAGACGGATCGCCTCCTCGATGGCTGAAGCTGCCTCGGGAAAGCGCTGGCGGTGGAAGAAGACCTTCGCCAGCGCGTAGTACGCAAACGGGCTGTCGGGTGTCAGGGCCACGGCTTGTCGGGCGTGTTCGTCGGCCTCTTTCCAGGCCTGGCGTTCGGCGTGGAGCAGCGCCAGGCAGGCGTGCGCCGTGGCATCGCCCGAATCCTCGGCGAGGACGGCGTGAAACTCCCGGATCGCCTCGTCGGGCCGTTCCTGCCGCATGAGCAGCAAGGCGCGTTGTAAGTGGGCGCTCATCGCCGGTTGATCCCCAGATATTTCAGGATGTCGTCGTACATGCCCCCTTCGTTGGAGTAGAGGGCGTGATTCTTGGCGGTGGCAAACCATTCCCGCGTCGTCGGCTTGTGGCGCGCCGCGGCAGCGAGGAGATCGGCGGTCGAGAGCGGCTTGATCGAGCCGGTCTTCATCGCCTCGCGGAGCTTGCCCTCCACGGCCTGATCGACCACGGCGCTGAGATCGGCTCCGGAGTAGTCGGCGGTCTTCTTGGCCACGGCCGCCATGTCGGCGCCGGCGGCCGGCTTGTCGCGGCAGAGGATCCCGAGGATCTGCTCGCGCGCGGGGGTGTCGGGAGGGGGCACGAAGAGGATCCGGTCGAAGCGACCGGGGCGGCGGAAGGCGGGGTCGACGTGCCAGGGGGAGTTCGTGGCGGCGAGGATGAGGACGCCGTCGTTCGAGGCGCTCGCGCCGTCGAATTCCGCGAGAAACTGGTTGATGATGTGCCGGCCGCCGCTGCGCAGCATGTCGCTGCGGCGGGCGCCGAGGGCATCGACCTCGTCGAAGAACAACACGCACGGCGCGTTCGCCCGGGCCTGCTCGAAGACGTCGTGAAGATTCCTTTCGCTCGACCCGATCCACATGTCGAGGATGTCGGAGATGCCGACGGAGAGGAATCCGGCCTTGATCTCCCCTGCCGTCGCCCGCGCCAGGTGCGTCTTGCCGCAGCCCGGCGGGCCGTACATGAGGATCCCCCCGCCGATCCGCTTGCCGTAGGCCCTGTAGAGCTCCGGATGGGCCAGCGGATGGATGATCTTGAGGCGAATCTCCTCCTTGAGGTCGTCCATCCCGCCGACGTCGGCAAACCCGATCCGCGGTCGCTCGACCTCGATCCCGAACCGGCCGTCCTCTCCGCGGTCGCGGAGGCGGCCCTCCGACACCTCCCCACCGTCATCATGGACGCCAAGGCCGAACCGGGCTTCGAAGTCGGCGTCGGTGGCGTCGGGATCCCGTTCGATGCCGAGGCGGTATTGGGCGATGGCCGCCGGGATCTCCCCCCGCGCGGCCAGCAGACGGGCGTGGATCACGAACGCCTCAGCCGGTCCGTCTGGGCGCTTCACCATCGCCTCGACGAGCGCCAGGGCAGCAGACGATTTCTCCTGACGGAGAAAGGCGCGAACGAGCCCGAGCTGCAGACTGGCATCAGCGGGGGCCAGGACCAGCGCGCGGCGGTATTCGACTTCGGCCTCGTCGGCGAGGCCGTGGGCGAGGAGTGAATCGGCGAGGAGCCGGCGGAGGGGGACGTTGTCGGGCGAGTGGGCCAGTGCCTCGCGGAACGCCTCGTGCGGATCGGATGGAGCCATGGATGTGGTTGGACACCGTACGGGAAGAGGTTGCCACGAGCCTCCGCTCGGCGGGGAGGCCCTGGGATGCGGATGGGTGCGAGGGCAAGGGGCCGCTTCCTCCGGGCCGCGGTCCGCGCATTCCGGTGGGTGAATCCCCCCCGAACAAGATACTGCCCCCCATACGGCATCGCACGCCTTCGGGTTCGGGATGCCGGCATCAGCGGCAAACCGCCCCACTTGCGGCCGTCTTGGTTAGCCCAGGGCTTCCTTCCTCAACGCCCAACGCTCGTTGGAAAGACGCCGTAACCGTGGCTCCCGGCGCTCTCAGAGATACTTCCGCCGGTTGACGGTGGCCCGCCACCGGCCGGAGAGGGCGATGTCGGTGAGCTGGCTTTGAGTGAACGAGCTGCCATGCTCGAGGATCGCTCGACGGACCACCTCGCGGACGTCGGCCCCGGTCGCCCCTTCGAGATGCTCGGCCATCGCATGGAGATCGATCTCGAGCCCGAGCGGCTCGAGGTGCCGGCCGAGGATCCGGGCCCGCGACTGGGCATCGGGCATCGGCAGCGTGACGACCATGTCGAACCGGCTCGAACGCTGCGCCGCCGGGTCGAGCGACTTCGGGTCGTTTGTCGTCGCGATCGTGAGCACGTCTTCGCGCTGCCGGACGCCGTCGAGCGTGGCGAGGAAGTCGGCAAGGGCGGTGTTGTCGCCGCCGGAGTCGCGGTGGCCGAGGACGAGATCGATGTCGTCGAGGACAATGAGCGTCGGCCCGAAGGTGTCGCTCTCGGCGTAGAGATCGGCCAGGGCATGCCGCATCGACGTGGCGTCGGCAAGGATCGTCGTGTACTGCCCGACGAGGCTCGAGGCGATGACGCGGACGAGGTGCGTCTTGCCGACGCCCGGCGGCCCGGCAATGAGGAGGCCGCGGCTCGTTCCCAGGCCGAGCGAACGGAGGAGCTCGCGACGCGTCGTGGCGGCGGCCAGGAAGACGTCGATCTCGCGCCACAGGTCGTCGGGGAGGATCAGCCCCTCGCGCCGGCTGTCGATCGCCGGGCTGACACCGACCCGGATGCAGCCGTCGTTGACGCTCGCTTGGAGGACCCGGCCGCGGAGGGGATTGTCGCCCGACTTGAGCCGCTCCCGGAAGGAGGCGAGGAGCCCCTCGGCGACCCCCTTGTCGGCATTCGAGGAGAGGATGGCAAACTCCCGCGACCAGTGGCGGTCGTCAACGAGAACGCAGAGCCCCTTCGCGGCGAGCGTGCCTGCGGGGAAGAAGGCGACAAGCCGGCCCGGCACCGTCACCTGCGTGTTGACGCCATGCTCGTCGAGGCCGAGATCGAGCTGTGACCAGGTGGGGGGAAGGCCGTCGCCGGGGGAGCCAATGATCACGGCATCGCCATGCTTGGCGATCTCGAGGCGAAGCATGTTGCCGAGGATCGACAGCGACGTCGAAGGACCTGTGAACCGGGTGCTCGCTAGCGCCAGCGGATCGATCCCGAGGTGACGCGTGGCAAACTGCGCGGGCGTCGCCACTGAGGCGGGCTCGTTGCCGACAAGCTCACCGAGCACCTTGAGCGCGGCTCGGCTCTCTTCGCTGGCCGCAGTGAGGATCTCGTCGACGGTGTGGCTCGATTTCGGGGCGGCGGGATCGGCGGTCATCGTTGGTCCTCAGGGGCAGGGTCAGTTGGGGCGGTGGATGGCTCGGCGTCGTTTCCCTGAGCCGAACGGGCCTCGGCCTGTCGACGGATTTCTTGTTTTGCTCCCTCGAGCCGCTCGGGCCAACGGAAGCGAGGAGCCGTGGCAGGATCGTAGCCGGCGAGATGGCCGCCGAGGCGCGTCGCAGGCTTGGTGTAGCGGAGCTCGGTGTCGCCAAACACTTCCTTGCAGAGGGCGGCGAGGCGTGGATCGTAGTCGAGAAGCTCGCTCCGCAGATGGACGTGGTTGTGGTCGTGGTCGTTAACCCGGTTGTTGTCGAACCAGCACTGCACCCCTTCGGCGAAATACTCGTGGTGGTTTACCGAGGCGTATTTCCCCTTCCACAAGCCATCGCGCATCGCGGCGTCGTAGGCGGCGAGGAGCCGGGCATCGAAGGAGGGATCGACGTTCGACATCCCGCGGAGATGAATGACGTGGGCAAACTCGTGGATGAGGATGCACTCGGCCGCGTAGGGATCGCCGTCGTAGGCGAGGAGATTCTCCTCCCCACAGGAGCAGTAGGGATCGGTCTCGCTGCCGCCGGTGCCGCGGGCCCGGGCGTCCCAGAAGTCGCGGCCGGAGATGCCGGGGAAGCCCTCCATGGGAGCGGCAGCGAGAAAGGCAAACTCAGGGAGATCGGTGGTGTATTCATCGTGGCCGAGGATGCACAGCCGCGCGCCCGACTCGATGAGCGCCTGGCGGACGTCGGGGCGGGCCGCGAGCAAGGCGTCGACGAGATAGGCCGCCTCGAGGAGGGCAAAGTCGCTCACGGCCGCCGAGGCGACGATCGGAAAGCCGTGGGCGCTCGTCGACTTCGCATGAAAGGGATCGACCTTGAGCGCCGCCGGCGGGGCGACGACGCGCCCCAGTCCTTCCGCCTCGTCGACAACAGCGGCGTCGCCAACGCCGGCCGGCCGAAACACAAAGGCCTTCACCGGCTGGCTGGCGACGGCCTGTTCCTCGGCGCCGGAGTCGCGGCCGACGACTGCATAGGCCTGTCCCGGGGAGGCGACGAGGATCGTGTTGCCGCCGGGAGCGACCTCGCCGGCCGCGGTCCGGCCCCCTTGGTCATCGACGGCGACGATGTCGGCCGGCTCGGTCGAGCGATTGAATACCTGGAGCCGAAAGACCGCCGGCGGAGGCTCGGCGGCGATCGCCGCGATGGTGAGGAGCGCCACCCACACGCCGAGCGCCTTCAGACGCCAGCCAGGCCGCGGCAGAGTCCGCAGCGCACTCATGCCGGGAGCCCGCAGACGACCGCCGAGACGACGGCGGCGATCCGCACCGCGTCGTGGCAGGCTTCTTCGCTGGCGCCGACATGGAGGAGGCTCTTCTCGTGGTTCTGGAGGCAAAGCTCGCAGCCGGCCAGCGCCGCGCAGGCAAGGCTCATGAGCTCGAAGTCGAGCTTTGTCGTCGCCGGCTGGATCATCCGGCTCATCCGCAGCCGCGGCGGACGGGCGTCGTAGCTCTCCTTGTGGATCATGTGGCGGAAGCGGTAGTAGACGGTGTTCATCGCCATCAGCCCGGCGGAGGCGAGGGCATCGGACAAGACCGGCGCGGCCGCATCGCCGACACCTGCGCGGAGATCGCTCTCGAGCGCCTCGACGAGCGGACGGCAGCGGAGGAACCGCGCGGAGGCGAGCGCCGTGCCGAGCGCCTGGGCGGGGGTGAGGTTTTCGCCGGCGAGAACGCTCGCGAGATTGAGGCGGATGTCCTTCAGATCGTCGGGGAGCGTGTCGCGGAGGGCGTCGAGGGCAGGGGTGGCGATCGACATGGGGGCTTCCGGAGGAGGAGCGGGCAGGGAGGGGGCAGGCGCGTTAGCCGCGGGAATTGTAGCCGTTCGTTGATGAACGGGCGGGCTGGATGGTAGGGTTTGCGCGTTTGCCCGCAACCTGCCCCAGCCCCACCCGTCCCCCCCCGGCCCCACCCGCCCCCCTTGCTCCGGCGACGAGCCCGGATCCCTCCATGCCCCGTCGCGACGACCTCCACACGATCCTCCTCATCGGCTCCGGGCCGATCGTCATCGGCCAGGCCTGCGAGTTCGACTACTCCGGCACCCAGGCCTGCAAGGCGCTCCGCGAGGATGGCTACCGGGTCGTCCTCGTCAATTCCAACCCGGCCACGATCATGACCGATCCGGGCACGGCCGACCGGACGTACATCGAGCCGCTCACCTGGCAGATGCTCGAGAAGGTCATTGAAATCGAGAAGCCCGACGCCATCCTCCCCACGCTTGGCGGCCAGACAGCGCTCAACCTCGCCATGGAGCTCGACCGCCACGGCGTCCTCGCCAAGCATGGCGTGGAGATGATCGGCGCCCGGGCCGAGGCCATCAAGCGCGGCGAAGACCGGGAGATCTTCAAGGAGACGATGCGGAAGATCGGCCTCGAGACCTGCCGCGGCCGGATCGTGCGGACGCTGGCGGAGGCCCGTGAGGTGCTCGCCGAAGTCGGCCTGCCGGCGGTCATCCGCCCGAGCTTCACCCTCGGCGGCTCAGGCTCCGGGATCGCCTACAACCGCGAAGAGTTTGACTCGAAGGTGCAGCGCGGCATCGATCTTTCGCCGGTGGGTGAGGTGCTGGTCGAGGAATCGATCCTCGGCTGGAAGGAATACGAGATGGAGGTGATGCGCGACAGCGACGACAACGCCGTCATCATCTGCTCGATCGAGAACTTCGACCCCTGCGGCGTTCACACCGGCGACTCGATCACCGTCGCTCCGGCGATGACGCTCACCGATCGCCAGTATCAGCGGATGCGCGACGCCAGCTTCGCCGTCATCCGCGCCATCGGCGTGGCCACCGGCGGCTCGAACATTCAGTTTGCCGTTCATCCGACGAACGGGCGGATGATCGTCATCGAGATGAACCCGCGCGTCAGCCGCTCCTCGGCGCTGGCGAGCAAGGCGACCGGATTCCCGATCGCCAAGATCGCCGCCAAGCTCGCCGTCGGCTGGCGGCTCCACGAGCTTCCCAACGACATCACGCGGCGGACGAAGGCCTGCTTCGAGCCGTCGATCGACTACGTCGTCGTCAAGGTGCCGAGGTTCGCCTTTGAGAAGTTCCCCGAGGCCGACAGCCGGCTGACGACGCAGATGAAGAGCGTCGGCGAGACGATGGCGATCGGGCGGACGTTCAAAGAAGCCTTCCAAAAGGCCCTCCGCGGCCTCGAGGTGGGGGCCTTCGGCCTCGGCTGCGACGGCAAGGATCTGTGGGGCACGCCGGCCGAGCCGTCGCGCGACGACATCGTCGCCAAGATTTCGATCCCCGATCCCGACCGGGTGTGGTATCTCCGCTATGCCTTCAAGGTGGGGATGACGATCGAGGAGATCCACGAGGCGACGGCGATCGACCGCTGGTTCCTTGATCAGCTCCTCCAGATCGTCGAGATGGAGGCGCTTCTGGAATCCCTCGGATCGCTTGCCGCAGTCGATGACGGGCTCCTCCGTGCGGCCAAGCAGGCCGGCTTCTCCGACCGCCAGCTCTCCAAGCTCCTCGGCGCCGCCGAGATGGATGTCCGCGACGACCGGAAGCGCCGCGGGATCTTCGCCACCTACAAGGCCGTCGACACCTGCGCCGCTGAGTTTGAGGCACTCACTCCCTACTACTACTCCTCCTGGGAAGAGGAGGACGAGACCCGCCCGAAGGCGGCGGGGAAGAAGCGGGTGATGATCCTCGGCGGTGGCCCCAACCGCATCGGTCAGGGGATCGAGTTCGACTACTGCTGCTGCCACGCCAGCTACGCGCTGCGCGAGATGGGGATCGAGAGCGTGATGGTCAACTCGAATCCCGAGACGGTGAGCACCGACTACGACACCAGCGACATGCTGTTCTTCGAGCCGCTCACCTGTGAAGACGTGCTCAACATCGCCGACCGCATCCAGCCCGACGGCGTGATCGTGCAGCTCGGCGGCCAGACCCCGCTCAACCTCGCCCGGGCACTCTCCGCCGCGGGGCTACCGATCATCGGCACGAGCGTCGACACGATCGAGCAGGCGGAGGACCGGGAGAAGTTCAAGACGCTCCTCGACAGGCTCGATCTCCGCCAGCCGGCCTGTGGCATCGCCCGAACGCTCGAACAGGCCCGCCGCGAGGTGCAGCGGATCGGCTTCCCGTCGCTGGTGCGCCCGAGCTTCGTCCTCGGCGGACGGGCGATGGAAATCTGCTACGACACGGCGCAGTTCGAGCGGTATGTGGCCGAGGCCTTCGCCGTCGCCCAAGGGCAGCCGGTGCTCATCGACCGCTTCCTCGAGGATGCGATCGAGGTCGACGTCGACTGCATCGCCGATGGCCGCGACGTGATCGTGGCGGGGGTCATGGAGCACATCGAGGAGGCTGGGGTTCATTCCGGCGACTCTGCCTGCTGCATCCCGCCGCACAGCCTTCCCGAGGATGTGGTGGCGGAGATCAAGAAGGCGGCGATCGGCCTGGCCCGCAGCCTCGGCGTGATCGGCCTGATGAACGTCCAGTTCGCCGTCAAGCGCGAGGATGGGAAGCCGACGCTCTACGTGATCGAGGTCAATCCCCGGGCCAGCCGCACCGTGCCGTTCGTCGCCAAGGCGACGGGGCTGCCGGTGGCCAAGGTGGCGGTGAAGGTGATGGCGGGGGTGACGCTCGAGGAGCAGGGGATCGTCACCGATCCGGTGCCGTCACAGTTCAGCGTCAAGGAGAGCGTGTTTCCGTTCGTGAAGTTTGCCGGCGTCGACATCGCGCTTGGACCGGAAATGCGATCCACCGGCGAGGTGATGGGAGTGGCTGACCGGTTCAGCAGGGCGTTTGCCAAGAGCCAGCTCGCCGCCGGGATCCTCCTCCCCGAGAAGGGGACGATCTTCTTGAGCGTGGCCAGCCAGCAAGCCAAGGATCAGATTGTCGAGTGCGCCCGCCGGCTCGTGGCGATGGGCTTTGAATTGATCGCCACCTCCGGCACCGCCCGGGCCCTCATGGCCGCCGGGATTCCGGTGGAGACGGTAAAGAAGCTCCAGGAAGGACATCCCAATCTCCTCGACCACCTCATCGACGGACGGGTGCAACTGATCTTCAACACGCCCCGCGGCAAGGGTGCGCGGACCGACGAGGGGCGGATCCGTGCGGCGAGCGTGCTCCACGGCGTGCCGTGCATCACAACGCTCCCCGCCGCCGAGGCTTGCGTGCGGGCGATGGAGGGGATGCGAACCGATCCGCTCACCGTGCAAGCGATTCAGGACCGGTTTCCGGTGCCTGGCGTCGCGGCCGACGCGTCGAAGGGCTGAGGGTGGTTGTCCATCCACCGGCAAAAACGGTGGGAGTCTGTTCCGAGAAAAGGGGGAGCGATGCGTTGGGACGTGGGGCTGCGCGCGGGGATCGTGGTGGCGTTGGTCGTCGGGGCGTTTGGCTGGGCTTTGAAGCCCGCAGCCGCCGAACCGACGCCGGCCCGGCGGGTCGACTACCGGGTCGGCTTCCTCGGGGCGCCTTGCCATCCGCACGTCGAATGGAACGACGCCAACCTCGATCGGCTCAAGGCCCTCGGCTTCAACTGCATCCAACTCAACATCGCCTGGGGCTACCGTCCCAACGATGAACCGCTCAACCTCGAGGATGTCGTCGCGCTGCCCGCAGGCGTCGCGCCGATGCCGGGGGACACCGACCGGGCGCCGACTCGCTCTGCGGAAAAAATCGCCGCCCGCTCCGCCGAGCTCACGAAGCGGATCGCCCTGTGCCGCAAGCATGGCCTGCGGACGATCTTCCACTTTGGCGCCCCGAACGTCTTCTATCCGCCGCAGGATCCCGACAAGCCGCTCGACCTGTGCATCTCAGATGCGGCCACGGTGGAACGCTACCGGCTCCTGGTGCGGGCCTTCCATGAGAAGTTCCCCGGCGTCGATGATCTCCTCTGCTACACCTACGACCAGCACGCCTGGCTGTGCAGCGAGTGGGGCCCGTGCCCTCGCTGCCACGGGATTCCGCTCCACGAGCGCGTGACGGCGTTCGTCAACATGATGGCCCGGACATGGCGCGGCCTCCAGAAGGACGGCGTCCTCCTTTGGGAGCCTTGGGAGCTGTCGGCCGGCGAGACGTTCCGCTGCATGGACGACCTCGACGCCTCGTGCGTTGGCCTCGCGCTCCATTCCAACATCGCCGAAGTGCAGGTCGCGATCGCGGCCGACCGCTGGTTTCGCAACACCGTCGGCAAGGCTGACCGCCTCGGCATCCCGGTGCTCGGTGAAGTGTGGCTCGGCGGCGCCACCGAGGAGATGGAGCCGTTCATCCATGTGCCCACGCCGCTGGCGACACTGCGGGCGCTGCGGGCCGTCAACGCCTCGGGGCCCCTCAAGGGGATCAAGGAGTATTACGGCCTCGTTCCCGACCGCGAGGATCCGAACCTGCGGATGAGCGGGATCTTCTTCGCCGATCCCGACATCTCCGACGAGGCTGCGCTCACCAAGCTCGCCGAGCCTTACGGCCCGGCTGCGGCGAAGGTGGCCGAATACTGGAAGCTCGTTTCGACGGCCGTGGAGATCTATCCCTGGGACGTCTCGTGGCTGTCGCGCGAAGTCGGGAAGAGCGATCCGGCCCATCTCCTTTCGGCAGCAACGCTCAAGGGGGCGAGCTGGCAGACGCCGAGCTGGCAGTCGACACGCCGCGGCTTGTTTATCCGCACCGATCAGACAACCCTGCCCAACCACTGGCTCCGCGAGGATGTCCAACTTCGCTTCGAGCAGACGGCCACGCTCCTCGACGAGGCCCTCGCCGCGGCGGCCGCGGCCCGCCCCGATGTGCCTGTGGCGCTCGCCGAGGCGTTTGGCAAGTCGGTTGAGGAGGTGACGGGGCTGCGGCGGCGCGTCCTCGCCTACGCCTACCATCTCCGAGAGACCAATCTCGCCGACATGATCCGCAATGCCGAGAAGGTGGGGAGCGGGAACGTCGAGCGAATGTGGAAGGAACTGCGCGAGGTGATGGTCCGCGACCAGGAGAACATGGGGACGGCCGAGCCGCTTGCCGCCGCGGTCGCGATGCTCGATGCCGACCGTCCGGCGTTCCTCGCCACCTACTTCCTCCCCACCGGGCCGACCGGGAAGAAAGAAGGCTGGACGATCACGTCGGAGTGACCGGGGGAAAAGGACTCCTGCCAGCCCGGTTCACCGGCTCATCCGCGCTCCGGGCGTGACGAGATCGTTGAAGCGATCGACCGGCTCGTGGGCGGCCCAGGCGATCCCGCGCAACAGGAGGATCCGAAAGAGGGGATCGTCGAACGTCCAGCTGTAGTGGCCGGGGATGCTGACGAACACCCGCCCCTTTCCCTGCTCTTTCACCCACAACTGCGGCGTCGCCATCCCCTCTTCGTCGCTCGTCGCCAGGACGGTGACGTCGGCCAGATTCCCCGAGAGCCTCCAGTAGCTCTCGTCATGGAGGGAGAGCGTCTGGAAGTTGCGGAGGATCGGATGGTCGCGGTGGTGCATCGTGAGATCGAGTGGCCCGTGACGGAAGCCGATGGAGCCCCCGAGCGCAGCCAACCCGATCCGCCTGGAAAACTCGACGGCCCGATCGCGGCCGTCGACCGCCCAGTGGATGTAGACGGCGCCGCCTCCCCGCTCGAGGAATGCATCCATCGCCGCCGGGCGACGGTCTGCGAAGCTACCCCGCTGGAAGAAGACGAGGAGGTCGGCCGAGGCGAGATCGTCGTCGGAAGGAAACTCCCGCACCGCCGTCACGCTGATATTCTCCGCCGCGGCGAGAAGCTGCACCCACCGTTCCTTCCAGGCCGGGTAGTCGTGCTCCCCCGGACCGTGATCCTTCTCGCCATCGATGAGCACGACGCGCAGCGGCTCGGGCGCCGTCACCGGCACGCTCCCCGCGAGCGCCGCTGTCACCTCTGCCCGCGAGCGTACCGGCGGTGCGTCGAGGGGGGACTCGAGCGGCATCGAGGGCGGGGACTCGAGGAGATAGGTGAGGAGGTCGCGGACCTGATCGGGGGAGAGCTTGTCGAGGATCCCCTGCGGCATCACCGAGACAGCGGAGGGCTCGAGGAACCCGATCGTGGCCCGGTCGAGCTCCGTCCAATTCCCCTCCGTATTCCCGAGCCAGAGCTTGCCGTCGCGCGTCTGGAGGATCCCTGTGAGGACGCGGCCATCGTCGAGGTGGACGACGTGCGTCGTGAAGTCGGGATTGATGGCGAAGCTCGGATGGCGGATGTCGCGTGTCACGCTCGCTAGGTCACGGTGGATGAGGTTGCCGAGATCGGGGCCGATGCCACCACCGCCGCCATTCACGGCATGGCACTTGGCGCAGCCGGCCGCCTCCGAGAGGAAGACCCGCCGTCCGCGCCCCCAGCTGCCGCCGTCGAGCTCCGCGATCCGCCGCGGCCCGGCCGCTTCTCCCTTTCCCGCCTCGGCATCCGTCGCCCACGGGAGGACGAAGCGGTGGAGCGGGAGGGGGCGGGGCGAGCCATCCTCGTCGGTGTGGAAGGCGACGGTGAGCCGGAGAGGACGGATGCCGCCGGTGGCGCACTCGACCGTCACATCGACCGGCGTCTTCAGCCCGGCCGACGCTGCGAAGCGGGCCGTGAAGCCGTGGACGCCGTCGGGGGCAAGCGTTACCGGAAGCGACTCGCCGGCCACCGTGGCCGTGATAATGCACTCGCGATCGGCCGTGAAGGTGACCGTCCCCCGTTCCGCTGGCCACTCGTGATCGAGCGTGCTCCCCGGCTGGACCGCCGGCCGGAGGAGGTTTTGAAGATCGAGGCGGGTGGTGAGGGAGAGCCTGCCGGGGCGCGCGACGGCCCGCCACAGGTCGTCGTGGCCAGCCGATCCGGCCGTCAGCCGGCGGGCGACGTCGAGATCGGCATGCGGCAGCCAGCCGGTCCAGTTGGCCGAGGATGCGGGAGGCGCCTCGGCCGTGGCGGGAATCCACCGGGCTTCGACCCCCGAAGTCGAGAGATCGACGTCAATCCACGGATGCTGCGGGATGCTGGCCGGCAGCGACTCGGCCGGCTCGGTCGACTGATAGGGAAGCGACACCGCCAGATGGGTACGGTTCGGGATCGGCGAGGCTCCCAAGACCACCGTCCGCCGGTCGGCAGTGAGGGCAGCCGACACGACCGTGAGCCGATGGCGGGGAAGAAGTTTCTGCGATTGGACGACGGCGTAGGGGGGCTCGAGGGTCTCGAATCGATCACCGGCACGCACATGAACGCCACGGTCGATCGTCGTCCGTTCGAGGAGCCCCGACAGCGCCGCCGGGTCGAGCGGCCGATCAAAAGCGATACGGATCTCCCGCGGCGTTTCGGCCCAGGCGGCGACGGGGCGCGGGGCCTCGAGGTGCGTCACCGAAATCCTGAAAAGCTTGCCGATGCCGGCAGGGCCCGTGCCCCAATCGGGAGGACCTGAGTGGCAGGCGACGACGAGGTCGCCATTCGGAGCAACGCAGGCATCGACCGTGAGCATCTGGAGGCAGGCGAGCAATTGGCTCGCGGCGACATAGCCAGCGGGTGTCTTGACGAGCGTCGTCCGCCACAGCTTGCCACGCGATTCCCCGCAGACGAGCGCGTCGTTGGCCCACGAGGCAGGGCCGAACGGCTTTCCTATGTTGACCGGAACATTAAAAACCATGCCGCAGGTCGATTGGTGTTGCGGGCCATAGTCGAACGTCGAGGGCTCATCGATGACGCCGGGGTTATGCCGCGGATGCCGCGGGGGAAAGCCGAAGTGGCGCATCCCGGTGACGTTCGTCTGCGGCGCCGTGCCATCGAGGAGGATATGGAGCAGTTCGTCGAGGGGATTGCCGTTGGCCAGCCACGTCGCCCCTTCCTGTTCGGTGCAGAACAGGTCGCCGTGGTCGTTGAACGCCAGGGCGATCGGGAAGCGGATTCCGGTGCAGACCGCTTCGCGGCGCGAGAGATCGGGCGTGATCCGCTGGATCGTGCCGCGCTCGCCTTGGACGTCGTAGGCAGCCTTGCCATCGGCGTCGAGGAGGTAGGGATTGGAGAAGTCGGTGACATCGAGGGCGAAATAAAGGCTGCCGTCGGAGCCCATCGCCAGGCCTGTGGCGTCGACGTTCTGCGTGATCTCCTTCCAGCCGGTCGCGACGACGCGTTCGTCGTCGGCGACGTCGTCTCCGTCGGTGTCGGTGAACAGCGAAACCTTTCCCTTCGAGGCGACGAACATGCCGACGCCGTGGGCATAGCCCGGCGGGGTGAGGAGGAGGCCGATCGGGCCGCGGAGGCTGCCGGTGTTGTGGTAATACCGGGAGGTAGAGTCTTCGAGGCCGTCGCCGTCGGTGTCGCGGAGGAGGTGGATGTCGCCGCCGTAGCCGAGCGTGACGAGCGTGCCGTCGGGGCGGAAGCGGACGTTGTTGACGTTGGCAAGCGTTACCGGAATCTCGCGGACGGTGAAGCCCGGCACGAGCATCTGGATCGCCGGCGGGTCGGCGACCATCTCGAGCGGCGTGCCCTCCGTCTTGGCAAGATCCAAGGTCGCGGGGAGAGCCGCGGCGAGCGCTGCGTGCTTGGCGGTGAGGGCGGTGCGGACGGCCGTCGCCTCGTCGGCAGTGAGTGCCCGGTCGAAGAGGAGGAGCTCGGCGATATCCCCTTTCAAGCTGCCGCGCACCTGTTGGGCCCCGGGGCCATTGGTGTAGTAGCGGGCGCCGAGGGTGAGCTCGTCGAGGGACAGCGTCCCCGCTGCAAGAGGGCGTGAGCCCTCCGGCTTGCCGTCGACGACGAGGCGGACCTCTCCCGCGCTCCGGTCGATCACCGTCTCGAAAAGATGGAGTGTGCCGAAGGGAGTGGAGGAGGCGAAGAGGTCGCGGGCCCCACCAAACTCCCTCCCCTCGACATTGATCTGCTCGAGGGCCCGGGTGGGGCCAGGGCCGAGATCGATCGTCAGCCCCGATTCGTAATCTCGTGATTCAGGGGCATTGGCCGCGAACAGGCCGCGGAAGTCTCCCGGATTGGCATGGGGGGCAGCGACGACAAAGAGGGTGAGTGCCTCGGCCTTCATTCCGGTGCCGGTGACGCGGAGGTGATCGTCGACTCCGTCGAACCGCAGCACCCGGGCGTCGCCCACCTGGATCGACGTCGGGCGTGTCCCTTCCTCGCTCGCCGAGAACATGCGGCCGACGGTGGCCCGATCGGCGAGGCTCGTGACGGCCCCGACAGCGGTTTCGGCCGCATCAAGGTGGACAACAAGGCCCGAGGGCAGCTCGGCGGCGGAGGTCGCCGGCATCGATCCGACGACGAAGACGGCCATGGCCGCGGCGACGAGAGCACGGCCGGCGGCGAGACGCGAAAGACCGACCATGAAAAGGGTCTCCGTCGGAATGCCAGGAATGATTTCGCCCTACACTAATGCATTTGACGCCCCCCCTCCAACCACTGCGATCATGTCGCTACATCCTGCTCCGCCTCCCTCTATCGTCGCTGCCGGACTGTCGCCGGCCTGGCAACGGATCATGCGGTTTGCATCACTCGAGCCCGGGGAAGTCAATCGGGCCAGCGACGTGCAATGCTGTGCCAGTGGCAAGGTGCTCAATGTCGCCGTAGCGCTTGGGGCGCTCGGGGCCATGAGTCGGGCAGTGACGGTGATGGGTGGTGCGACCGCCGGCTGGACGGCAGCGGAGTTTCGTGGCCTCGGGATCGACCTCGTCGCCGTGCCGACGGCCGCCGACACTCGCTGCTGCACGACGCTCCTCGATGACGCCACCGGGCGAACCACGGAGCTCGTCGAGAGTGCACCGCCGATCACCCCGGATGAACTGGCCCGGTTCGTGGCGGCCTACGAAGGAGCGGTGGCCGGGGCCGCTGCGGTCGTGCTCTCAGGATCGCTCCCCGCCGGCACCCCCGTGACGATCTACCGCGATCTCCTCGAGCGTACCTCCTGTCCCGCGATCGTCGACGCCCGTGGCCCGGAGCTCCTCGCGGCGCTTCCCTGTCGGCCGTTGCTTGTGAAGCCGAATCGTGAGGAGCTGGCCAGAACGGTCGGCCGGCCGCTCGCAGCCGCGGCCGATCTCCGCGTCGCGATGGAGGAACTGCGGGCTCAGGGAGCCGAATGGGTGCTCGTCACCGACGGGGCGAAGCCAGCGCTTGTGCTCGGGCCGGTGGGCTGGTTCCGTATCGTGCCGCCGCGTCTCGAGCGCATCGTCAATCCGATCGGCTGCGGCGATTGCCTGGCGGCAGGATTTGCCGAGGCGATTTCGAGGGGGCTTGAGCCCCTCGAGGCGCTTCGGTTCGGCATGGGATGCGCCGCTTTCAACTGCGGCACACTCCTTGCCGGGCGACTCGAGCGGCCGGCGGTCGATCGCCTGGCGGGGGCGGTGGAAATCGCAGGGATCACCGTGGCCAACGGAAAGCCTTGATCGCGAAGGCTATACTTCGCTGCCATGAGCGAACCCCCTGCGCCACGCCGTTTTGCGAAAACAGCCAGCATCTGGGATCTCGACGGCACCCTCCTCTCCACCGACGTGTTCGGCGAGAGCGTGACGAGGCTTTTGCTTGGCCGGCCCTGGATGTTTCTGCAGGTGCTCGGGTGGCTCGCCGTGGGACGGTCCTCCTGCAAGGGCCGCGTGGCGGCCGCCACCCTGGATTCCTGGAGCCGTTGGCCGGTACGCCCGGAGGCCGAGAGGCTGATCGCGGAGGCGCGGCTCCGCGGCGATCCGGTGGTTCTGGCGACGGCGGCCCACGAGAGCGTGGCATTGCGGGTCGCTGCAGACCTCGGCCTCTTCGATGCGGTTCTCGCGACCACCGATGGGGTCAATCTCAAGGGGGCACGGAAGCTCCGGGCGGTTACCGATTGGGTGGAGGCGAACGGTTGCGATGGTTTTTCCTATGCGGGGGATGCGACCGCTGACCTTCCCCTGTGGCGGGTGGCGGACCGTGTCATCGTCGTCGAACCGACCGCCGACCTGGAACGCCGCGTGCGCGAACTCGGCAAGCCAGTCGAGGTTATCGGTGAACGGCGGAACATTCCTCGGTCGCTCCTCCGGGCGCTGCGGCCCCATCAGTGGGTCAAAAATCTCCTCGTTTTTCTGCCGATGATCCTGGCCCATAAGTTGGACATCGCCACGATCATTTCGGTGATCTGGGCGTTCGTGGCGTTCTCCGCCTGTGCCTCGACGGTCTATCTCCTCAACGATATCGCTGATCTTGCTGCCGACCGGGAGCATCCCAAGAAACGTCGTCGCCCCCTAGCGAGCGGCCGATTGCCGATTACCTGGGCCGTCGCTGCCGGGGCAACGCTGCTCCTCGGGGCTGCCGTCATCTCTGCAGTCGTCCTCTCGCCGGCCTTCGGCCTGATCCTCGTGGCCTACATGGCCACCAACCTCGCCTACTCCACCTGGTTGAAGCGAAAGCCGATTCTCGACGTGCTGATGCTCGCGGGGATGTATGCCGTCCGGGTCGAGGCAGGCGGGATCGCGGCCAGTGTTCCCTTGAGCATGTGGATCCTCGCTTTTTCGCTTTTCTTTTTCACGTCGCTGGCCTTCGCCAAACGCTGTGCCGAACTCCGGCGACACGCCTCCGAAGGGGGGCGTCGGCCAGCGGGGCGCGGCTATCTCGTCGAGGATCTTCCGATCCTCGAGGGCTTCGGTGCGGCCAGTGGCTACGTGTCGGTCCTCGTCCTCGCGCTCTACATGAACAGCCCCGAAATGCGCTCGCTTTACGGGGAGAGCCGGCTCCTCTGGCTCATCTGTCCGCTGGTGCTCTACTGGATCACCCGGGTTTGGCTCCTCGTCCACCGCGGTCATCTCGACGAGGATCCCGTCGTCTTTGCCATCCGTGACCGAGTCAGTCTCGTCATTGCAGGCATCTGTTTCTGCCTCGTGATCATTGCGGCTCTGCTCCGGGGAGAGGTGGTGGTATGAAACCCGTGCCCAATGGCTTAAGCGGATGGGGACGGTTTCCACGGGGTGAGTCCGTGGTCTCGACCCCGGCAGATCGGGCTGGCGTGGCGCTGACCATTGGGGGAGCACACCACGGTGCCGGCCTCATCGCCCGGGGACTCGGCAGGGCCTATGGAGATTCGGCCTTCGTGGCGGGCGGGATGGTGCTCCAAACCACTCGAATCGACCGCTTCCGTGGCTTTGACCCGCAGTCCGGGCTGTTGGACGTTGAAGCCGGCGTGAGTTTCGCCGAGATAATCGCCCTCTTCCTGCCGCGGGGGTGGTTCCTGCCGACGACACCGGGAACGAAGTACGTGACCGTCGGTGGAGCGATCGCCGCGGACGTGCACGGAAAAAACCATCATCGGCACGGGTCGATCGGCATGTTCGTCGAGCGGATCGATGTGTGTGTGGCCGACGGGACCGTGGTGAGTTGTTCGCGTGGGGAGAATTCCGACCTCTTCCATGCCACCCTCGGCGGCATGGGGCTCACCGGCATGATCATGGCCGCCTGTTTCCGGCTCGTGCGGGTCGAGACGTCGCGTGTCACCGTCGACTACCATCGCACCGCCGACCTCGAGGAGACCCTGACGGTGTTCGAGTCCGGTGATGCCGGCAGCGAGCATTCAGTGGCCTGGATCGACTGCATGGCCTCGGGGCGGGCGATGGGGCGGAGCGTCGTGATGCAGGGGAGAAACACCCCGCTCGGCGAGCTGTCGCCTGAGGCGCGGCGGGATCCGTTCGGGCTGCCGCGGAAAAGGGTGAAGTCGGTCCCCTTCACGCCGCCGGTGGGCCTGCTCAATAGCTTGAGTGTGAGGGTCTTCAACGAAGTCTTCTACGCCGCGCACGGGAATCGGCGCAAGGTCGTCGATCTCGACACGTTCTTCTATCCGCTCGATTCCATCCGTCATTGGAACCGGCTCTACGGCCCCCGTGGGTTCATCCAATACCAGGCATTCTTCCCCCGGAGAACATCCCTCGCCGGGCTCCGCGAATTGCTCTCCACGATCGTGGCAAGCGGTGCCGCATCGTTTCTCGCGGTGCTCAAGAGCTGTGGGCCGGCCGATGACGGGATATTGACCTTCCTCGAGCCGGGGCACACGCTTGCCCTCGACATTCCCTACCGCCAGGGCGTGATCGAGGCCCTCTGCGGCCGCCTCGACAGGATTCTCCTCGAGCACGGGGGCCGTCTCTATCTCGCCAAGGACGCGCTCACGGATGGGAAGACCTTCCGGGCGATGTACCCCCGAATCGATGAGTTTCTCGCCGTGAAGCGGCGGTATGACCCGGACGGCCTGTTCGCATCCTCGCAATCGAGGCGACTGGGAATCACCCCCGTCTGAGATCTGTCGAGTCCCTGTCACCGGATCGTCAAACCCACGTTCCCTTCCGTCCGCCAGGAACCGCCCATGGCCACTGCCTCGAAACGGGATTCCCCCAGGAACGTGATCCTCGTCGGGGCGACGTCGGGCATCGCACGCCCGCTGGGCCGGAGGCTCGTGGCGCGGGGCTGGAATCTCGTGGTCACCGGTCGTGACCCGGCACGGCTGGCCCCGCTCGCCGATGATCTACGGGTCCGCGGCAACGGGACCATCGCCACGCTGGTGTTCGATCCCTCCGACGCCGCGGCGGTGGCGGGATTGTGCGGAGCCGCCGCGGCGCTTCTCGGCGGCCCGATCGACGGAGTGATCGTCTGTCATGGGACGCTCCCCGACGAGTCGGGGGCGTGGCTCGATGTTGAGCAGACACGCGGTGCTATTGATGCCAACTTCACGTCGGCGGCGATGGTCCTGGCCGCCGCAGCCCAGGCGCTCGAGAATCGGCCGGGGGCTTTTCTCGCTGCAATCTCATCCGTTGCCGGCGATCGCGGGCGGCAGAGCAATTACGCCTACGGTGCGGCGAAGGCTGGGCTAACGGCGTATCTCTCGGGATTGAGGAACCGGCTCCATCCCCGCGGCGTCGTCGTGATCACGGTGAAGCCGGGGATCGTGCGGACACCGATGACCGAAGGGCTCGCGGCAGCACGCTCTCCCCTGGCGGCCGACGCCGACACCGTCGCGAGGGACATCGAACGCGCCATCCTCCGTCGCCAGGCAGTCCTCTACACTCCTTGGTTTTGGTGGCCGGTGATGACGGTGATCTGTGCGATCCCCGAGGCGATCTTCAAACGGCTCAAGCTCTGACACCAGCTGGGCCAAGAGGGGATCGCCCGGATTGAACCTTTGAGGAATGCTTCGATGACCCATGGTTCGACAGTCGCCCGCGGGGGTGGGGGACGGCCGTCGTTGGGATCTCCCCGCAAGGGGGCCACCGTGACGGAGCGCTTCGCCGCCGTCCTCCTTTGGCTTGCGATCGTGGCGGCGCTCCTGGTGCGGATCCACGCCGTGACGAACATCAAAGAGGGCCTGACGCACGACGAGTCGATTGCGTGGCTCTGTGCGGCGGCGAGCGAGTCACGGTTCGGCACCGAGATGCCCGGCTTGGCGAACCGGCCCGTGCCGGCGGCGGAGTTCCAGGCATTTCTGCAGCGGCCGGGTTCGTTCGCCTTCCGGACGGTGGCCCGCGACCTGGCCCTGACGGACATCCATCCGCCGCTCTTCTTCTGGTGCCTGCACGTCCAGCATGTCCTTCTCGGGTTGACGCCCCAAAATCAGTCGGCGATCAATCTCGGACTCGCCCTGGTGACCCTCGGGTTGGTGTACCGCCTCGGCCGCCGGTTCTCGGGGAGCCATGCCGTGGGGTTGGTCTGTGCGACGGTCTGGTTCTGCGCTCCCGCCGTGATCGGCATCGAGTTTCAGACACGCCATTATTCCCTGTTTGCCGCCCTCGTCCTTGTGGCACTGGAACTCGGGGATCGGATCATTGCCGGTGATCGTTCTCCGTGGTGCACGGTCCTGTTCTGCCTGGTGTGCGCCGCCGGAATGCTGACGCATTATTTTTTCGTCATCACGATGGTGCCCGGGGCCCTCATGGTGCTGGCGATCGATCGACTCGGAGGGCAGACGCGGCGGTATTTCTTGGCGGCGGTCGTGGCCGTCGGGATTTTCCTCCTCCTATACCCCGAATTTTTCGAGTTTCTGACACTGAAGGGGCCCGCACGGCCCGCCTTGGCCGGCAACGCAGGTGGAATGGCTGCGGCGGCCCCCATGAGGATCAAAGCGCTGGCCGTCGGCTCGGCCGTGTACTTCACCTTCTGGCGGTCGCTCTACCCGATCTATGCGATCGCCATCCTGTCTGCGTTGTCGGTCAGGTTCTTCCGTGTCGCCCGGCATCGAGAAGGGGGCGTGGGGAATGGCCCTGGCTGGTTGATGCTCCACGATGGCAAGATCCGCTATGTCGTTGTCCTTGGGTGGTTCGTCGCATTCACGGCAATCCTCTATCTTGTCGGGGTTTCGCCCGCCCACACATCCGGCGGCCAGTACTTTTCCTACATCTGGCCGTTGGCCAGCGTATTTCTCGTGCTGTTGGTGAGGGACATCGTGGCACCTCGCGTTGCCATCGGTTGCCTGGTGCTTCACCTGCTCCAGTCGATGGCAAGCTGGCCGGGGATCGTCGACCAGTCGTTCGATCTCAAACCCGCCATGCCGACGGCGTGGACGAAGGCCTGTAACTGGTCCGGGACGGTCATTACCAACGACCTCCGTCGCGGGGAGTTGCTGCGAAATACCATCGATCTCCGCCCCGACTTGCCCGTCGTCGCGCTCGCTGAGGCTTCGGCCATCGGCACGGTGACGGCCGACGATGTCGTAACGCTCGTGCTCGACAACCCGAGGAACGTGCCGACGTCGGACCTCCGGAAGGCGATGGAGGAAAATGGCTACCGGGAGCGCGGGCCGCAGCTCGATGCCGCCGACGAACGGACTTCCCAGTGGGATCCGATGACCCTCACCCCCTGGCGCCGGGGCGGCCGCTGAAGCTCTTGATCAGGGGAGCTTCGTGATCCGGATCCGCCGGTATTCGAGCTGGCCTGAATCCCCCTCGAGGCCGATCGGGCCGGTCTCGGGGAGCTTGTAGGCCGCTTCGAGGACCTCGCCGTTGCAGGTGCAGTGGGCGACACCGTCCTTGACCGTGATCACCAGCTCGTTCCAGTCCTGCGGCTTGTAGTGCTTCAGTTCCTTGTAGGGGCCGGCGAGCAGATAATCGCGGCACTGGAGCTGTGGGGCCCGGATGAAGACGCCGCTGTCGGCGGTCGGCGTGGCCCGAAACTCGAGCTTGAGGAGGAAGTTGCCGGGGAACTCCTTCGTCGTCCAGAGCTGTTCGACGCGATGCCCCTCCGGCGGGGTCGTGACGACGATCCGGCCATCCTTGGCGACGTAGCGGCCATCAGGGCTGCTCTGGCGGCCGTCGAGGTCGAGCTGCTTCTCGAGCGTCGGCTGGTCGCGGTAGCCCCAGCCGGTGAGGTCGTGGCCGTTGAAGAGCATCTCGAAACCGGGCTCGGGCTGGAAATCGTCGGCGGGGGTGGGAACAAGGTCGAGCGTCTCGAGGACCGGCCTGATCGCGGCCACCCACTTCGCATAGCCCTGTTCGTTCGGGTGGAGGAGATCGGGGAACTCCTCCGCTTTCGCGTCGCCGTCGCCATTGGCAAACAGCGTCCAGGTGTCGACGAGCCGGACGCGCGGGTCCCCCTTCACCTGTTCGGCGACGAGGGCATTGAGTTTCTTGATCTTCTCGGCCGGCCGTTTCTTGTCGGCGGCACTCGGGAAGACCTGACAGACGACGATCGGCGTCCGCGGGTTCTTCGCTTCGATCGCCGAGATGATCGCCTTCACGTTGGCGGCAATCGCCTCCGGCTCCGCCCCCTCCTCGAGGTCATTGGTGCCCATGAGCATGACGACGCCTGAGGGATCGAGGGCCAAGCAATCGTCGGCGAGGCGGAGGAGCATGCCGCGGGTCGTGTCGCCGCTGATGCCGCGGTTGGCGAGCTTCGCGCCGGGGAAGGCCCCGTGAAAATCGTCACCGAAGCCCTGGGTGATCGAGTCGCCGAGGAACACCAGCGCCCGCTTGTCGGCAGCTTTCTTGCCGGCCCACGCACTGCGCCGTTCGTTCCAGAGATTCTTGAACCAGTCGTAGCGGCGGATCGGGCCAACACCGGGGAGGCCGTCGTCGCTGTCGGGGATCGCAAACGCCGCCGGCTCCTCGGCGCGGGCCGATGGAGAGGGCAAGGGCCCGGCCGGCATCACGGCGACGCCGCAGGCAAGGAGGAGCACGCGGGCCACGGCGGAGAAAAGAGTGTGTTTCATGCGATCCATCATGCGCGCTCGACGACCTGGCCGGCAAATTGAGGGGCAGCCCCTCTCGACGATGCCGGGCACGGCGGACCAGGGGAACGCCCCGTCACACCGCCTTGGCGGTCAATCCGGCTTTTCTGGCGGCCGTGAGTTGCCGGTCGTCGGCCGAGACGAACAGATCGGCTCTCCAGACTTTCGCAGCGGCGACATGGAGTGCGTCGGCGGCACGGACGGGTGACGCCTTGATGGCCACGATCGACGCCGCGATCACTTCCGCCGTGAGATCGATAAGCATCGCATCGCGGATGTCGTCGAGGAGATGCCGCTCGAGCTTCGCAAATTGAGCGGCGGTGATCCGTTTCTCGCGGAGTCTCCTGGCCAGGGCCGACACGATTTCGGGAACACAGATGACACACAGCCCGAGTTCGTCTGCGCCGAGGCAAAGCGCCTCAACTGCATCGCTTCCCGACTCTTCCACGAACCGCTTCGCGAACGCCGAGGAGTCAAAAAACGTCTTCACGCCCACGTTCTCCCAGGATCGCCGCCGCGAGTCCGGCCCCCTTCACCATCAGCCTCGGCCCGGCGCGTCGCCACGAAGGAAGACGTCCAGCCGATGGCGCCACCGGGTGAATCTCGGCGACCGGCTTGCCATGCCGGAGGAGGATCACGGTCTCTCCCCGCTCGACGTCATCGAGGAATGACGCAGCGTTGGCACGGAATTCCGTGAACGACACCGTCTTCAAAGGGTGGCTCCTGCATGGGGGGGGGTGTCCACGATCGCCGCGATCGGGGTGCCGACGTCGCCGTCGGTAGAAACCCGATCGATTCTGTACTTAAGTGTACAGAATCGGCAGGCGGCTTGCCATGCGGAGCTTCGCCGCTGTTGTGCAGGCGACAGGCATCGCTGCGAGCGGCGTATCGGCCGTCTCCACGACGGCCGGAAGGTAAGATGGAACGCTTCCGCCCTTCGCCTCCTCTTTGCTCGTGCCCTCCATGCCTGCGCCGTTCCCCCCTGTTCATCCCGTCCCCCGACCGCTCCCGGCGCCGATCGCCGACGAGCCGCCGCGGATGACGGCGCGGACGCTCGAGGGGCTCGAATGGGTCCTCGCCCGGGAGCTCGAAGCGGTCGGCGCCACCGACCTGCGGATCGGCCGGCGGACGATCGAGTTCTCGGCGCTACCAGGAATGGAGAAGGAGACGCTCTATCGGGCCGTCCTCGAGAGCCGGACGGCGATCCGCGTCCTCGAGCCCCTCGGCCGCTTCCGGGTGGAAAGCCCCGAGGCGCTCTACGCCGCGATGGAACAGGTCGACTGGCGGGAGCAGCTGAAGGTCTCCGACACGCTCCGGGTCGATGCGGCGATCCACGACACGTTCCTCAATCATTCGCTCTACGCGGCGCAGATCGTCAAGGACGCGGTCGTCGACCAGCTCCGCACGCCGAGCGGCCGACGACCGAGCGTGGAGCTGCGCGGCGCCACGCTCCGCCTGGCGCTCCACCTCGTCGGCGACACCGCGACGATCTTCCGCGACGCTGCCGGCAAGTCGCTCCACCAACGCGGCTGGCGCACGGGCGAAGTCGACGCCCCGCTCTCCGAGGTCTTGGCCGCCGGGATCCTCGCCATCACCGGCTGGACGCCGGGCGAGCCGCTTCTCGATCCGATGTGCGGGTCGGGGACGTTCGTCGTCGAGGCGGCGACGATCGCGGCGGGGATGGCGCCGGGGCTGTGGCGGGCCCGCCGCAAGGGGCATGGGTTTTTCCGATTCCGCGATTGCGACCGCGACCTGGCCAGCCGGCTCGTCGAGGAACTCGAGGCTCGCGTCATCGTGCCCCCCGGCAGCTTCCAGGCGAGCGATCTCGATCCAAACGCCGTTGAAGCGACGGGATTGTGTGCCGAGGCCGCCGGCGTGTCAGCGGCGATCACCATCGAACAGAAGCATTTCGAGCAGGCGGTGCCGGCGGCCGGGAGCGGACTTGTCGTCACCAATCCCCCCTACGGCGAGCGGCTCGCGCTTCCCCGCGCCGGGGCCCTCTTCCGCCGCATCGGCGACTGGCTCGTGCGCGCCGGTGGCGGATGGCGCGCGGCCATTCTCGCCCCCGACACGCCGGTGGCCGGCTATCTCGGGCTCCGCCCCACCCACCGCGTCTATCTCCCCAACGGCCCGATCGCCTGCCGGCTCCTCGAAGTCGAGATCCGTGAACGCCAGCACCTGCCGCCGGAAATCGAGCGACCTCTGGCTCCGGCCCCGGATGCCCCGGACGTACTGCATGCACCGAACGCACTGAACGCCGGCCCCGGCGACTCTGCCCTCCCGCCCCCCGCTCTGCCATTCTTCCGGCCGGCGGGGGCCGCCGCGGGCCCGCTGCGGAACGGCGGCAGGCCCGTCGAGGACCAAATCGGCGACTTCCGCCGGCGACTCTCCAAACGCTTCAAGCATCTTTCCAAATGGGCGCGGCGCATCGGCACCGATGCCTTCCGGATCTACGACCGTGACATCCCCGAGGTGCCGCTGGTCATCGATTGGTATGCCGGCTGGCTCCATGCCGCCGAGTATGAACGCCCCCACGATCGGACCGAGATCGAGCACGAAGTCTGGCTCGACCGGATGATCGAGGCGGCCGCTGCGGAGCTCGGGGTTTCCCACGACCGCACCTTCATGAAAATCCGACGTCGGCAGCGCGAGGGGGGGCAATACGAGAAGGTCGATGGCCGCGAGGCGCTCCTCCAGGTGAAGGAGGGGGGGCTGTCGTTCGAGGTCAATCTCTCCGATTACCTCGACACCGGGCTGTTCCTCGATCACCGCGTCACGCGCGGCATGGTCAGGGACGAGGCGGCCGGGAAGCGGATGCTCAACCTCTTTTCCTACACCGGGAGTTTTTCGGTGTACGCGGCGGCCGGAGGGGCGACCGACACGGTGAGCGTCGACCTCTCCAACACCTACCTCGATTGGACGCGCACGAACCTCGCCATCAACGGCTTCAAGGATGCCGGTCGCCATCGGATCGTGCGCGACGATGCCCGCGCCTTCCTCGAGCACCGGGCCCGTCGCGGCGAGCCCCCTTTCGACCTCGTCGTCGTCGATCCCCCCACCTTCTCCCGCTCGGCCCGGAGCGAGGCACCGTGGGATGTGGAGCACGACCATGCCGAGCTCCTTGCCCTGGTGGCCCGCAATCTCACCCCAGGCGGCACCGTTTATTTCTCCACGAACTTCCGCCGCTTCCACCTGGCGGAGGCCACGCTCGCGGCTGATTTCACCTTCCGCGAGATCACCAACCGCACGATCCCCGAGGATTTTCGCAATCAGCGGATCCATCGGGCCTGGCGGATGGTGCGGCAATAAAGGCCTGGAAGCAGCCTGTTCGGGGGAGGGTCTTGGCGGGAGGCCCGTTGCGGTCGGAAAACGTCGGTTCTACATTCGTCGCATGACTTCATCTTCCCGTTCCGGTCGCCGACTCCTTCTCCGCCTCGCCGGACTGCTGCCGCTGCTCGCCGTCAGCTTCGGTTCGTTCGGCTGCCGCCCGGCCGATCCGAATCTGGTGAAGATCGTCAGCAGCCTGCCACGAACCGGATCGGCGAAGCACCAGTCCGACACGCTCGTCCGCGGGATCCGCATGGCGATCGACGAGGCGGGGGGAAAGGTGGGCCGGTTCCGCATCGAGTATCTCGATCTTGACGACTCGACCGCCGCCGCCGGGCAGTGGACGAGCGAAGCGGAGGCAGCCAACGCCCGCCGTGCCCTCCAGGATCCGGATGTCTGTGCCTACATCGGCACGTTCAACTCGGGGGCGGCGAAGGTGTCGATGCCGATCCTCAATCTCGGCGATCTGCTCATGGTGTCGCCGGCCAATACCGCGGTCGGGCTGACGAAGCCGGGGCTCGGCGTGCCGGGCGAGCCGGAGGTCTACCGCCCCACCGGCCGGCGGAACTACGCCCGCGTCGTTCCCGCCGACGACCTCCAGGGGCCGATGGCAGCGGATTGGGCGTTCCGACGGAACGTCAAGCAGGTCTATATCCTCGACGACAACGAGGTCTACGGAAAAGGGATCGCCGACCTCTTCGACGAGCGCTGCAGGGAACTCGGCATCGAGGTCCTCGGGCACGATTCAATCGATGCCAAAGCGCAGGAGTTCAAGTCGTTGATGGCGAGCATCAAGGCGAAGAGGCCCGGTCTCGTCTACTTCGGTGGCACGACGCAGAGCAAGGGCGGGCAACTCGCCAAGGACATGGCCGCGGCCGGCATCAACGCGGATCTCATGGTGCCCGACGGCTGCATGGAGCAGGTGTTCATCGATTCGGCCGGGGCGTCGAACCTCGAGGGACGCTGCTTCGTCACCTTCGGCGGGCTGCCGCCGGAGAAGCTCACCGGCAAGGGGGGCGAGTTCGTCGAGCGCTACCGGGAGAAATACGGGGAGCTCCCCGAGGCCTACGCCGTGTATGGCTACGAGGCCGCCCGGGTCGCCATCCAGGCCATCGCAACTGCCGACAGCAAGGACCGCCGGGCGATCAGCGACGCGGCGCTGGCGATCCGCGACTTTGACGGCGCCCTTGGCCACTGGGGCTTCGACGAGAATGGCGACACGACCCTCCGCACCCTCACCGTGAACGTCGTGAAGGGGGGGCGTTTCGAGTTCGAGGAGGTTCTCGACGAGGCCGATCTCGTCGCTAATCCGGCCGGGGCCGTCCCGCCCCCAGCCGATGCCCCGTCAGGCGGGCCCCCCTGACTACCGGTCCGATCCTTTTCCGGAAATCTTCCGCGTGTCCGTTCAGTTCCTCCTCCAACAGTGCCTCATCGGCCTCACCAACGGCGCGCTCATCGCGCTTGTGGCGCTGGGGTACACGATGGTCTACGGGATCATCGGCCTGATCAATTTCGCCCACGGCGATCTGATCATGCTCGGGGCCTGCCTGGCGCTGTCGCTCGTCGGGGCCCTCGGCATGACCGCGGCCGGGCCGGCAACCACCTGGGTGGGGATCGGGGGGCTCGTGCTCCTCTGCGGGCTGTTCTGCGGGCTGCTCAACGTGGCGGTCGATCGGATCGTCTACAAGCCGCTCCGCAACGCCCCCAAACTCGCCCCCCTGGTGTCGGCGATCGGTGTGTCGTTCATCTTCATGAACGTCGGGCTGTTTTGGCTCGGGCCGGCCGACAAGTCGTTCCCCGAACTCCTCCCCTCGACCAACCTCCTCCACAACGATGCCCTCCAGTTCACTTGGAAGGATCTCCTCGTCGTCCTCATTGTCGGGCCGCTGATGGTGGCCCTCTCGGTACTCGTGAAGGGGACGAAACTCGGCAAGGCGATGCGGGCGGTGTCGCAGGATCCGACGGCCGCGGCCCTCGTCGGCGTCAACGTCGATCGGGTGATCGCCGCCACGTTCTTCATCGGTGGCTTCCTCGGTGGGGCGGCGAGCGTGATCTACGGCCTCTACATCAACACCATCGGCTTCCAGATGGGGTTCCAAAACGGCCTCTATGCCTTCACCGCCGCGGTGCTCGGCGGCATCGGCAGCATCCCCGGCGCCGTCCTCGGCGGGCTCGTCATCGGCCTGGTGCGAGCGCTGGCCAGTGCCTATGTCGGCGAGCGGTGGACCGGAGCGATCGTGTTCGCGATCCTGATCGTGATTCTCGTCTTCCGTCCCGAGGGCCTCCTCGGCCGCCGGGTGAAGGAGAAGGTGTAGACCCCGTGGCCACCCACCGAGCCCCCCGAACATTCTCCCCTCCGGTCCCCTCCTCCGGCCCCTGGGGCTTCCTCGCAGAGCGCTGGGAACTGGTCACGCTTGCCGTGCTGGCGATCGCGCCGCTGGTGATCCCCGCCCTCGGTGGCGCCCTCGGCGGTCAGGTGACGAATCTCTTCATCTACTGCATCCTCGCCCTGGCGCTCAACGTGATGGTCGGCTACACCGGGCTCGTCCACCTCGGCATCGCGTCGTTCTTCGGGATCGGGGCCTATTGTCTCGCGATCCTCACCGTGCCGATGTATCCGTTCCAGATCGGCTTTCTGGCGGCGACCGTGATCGCCGTCCTCGTCACCGCCGGCACCGGGCTTGCCCTCGGCGCTCCGACGCTCCGGCTCCGTGGCGACTATCTGGCGATCGTGACGCTCGGCTTCGGCGAAGTGGTCAAAGTCACGTTGCGGAATCTCGAACAGATCACCGGCGG
Organism: Candidatus Kuenenia stuttgartensis; assembly: GCA_945860405.1. GTDB lineage: Bacteria > Planctomycetota > Planctomycetia > Pirellulales > UBA1268 > QWOP01. Next base: position 34,168 of record CAMARC010000004.1, read on the forward strand.
CATGAAGGGGCTCAATCCCGTTCCGCCCCCAGGCGCCGGGGTGACCCTTGCGGGGATCGATCTGGGGAAGGAGTTCGCCATCGACCCGCGCTGGTTCTACTACCTCGCGCTCCTCTCGCTCGCCGGGGTCGTGCTCGCCATGCGGCGACTCGAGAATTCGCGTCTCGGTCGGGCTCTCGTCGCCGTCCGCGAGGATGAGCTCGCCGCCCAGGCAATGGGAATCTCCGCGACGAAGGTCAAGCTCTCGGCGTTCGCGATGTCATCGGCGGTCGCGGGGCTGGCCGGCTGTCTCTATGCGGCGAGCCTGTCGACGACCGCCGATCCGAATGCCTATGACTTCAACCGTTCGATCATGGTCCTCTGTGCCGTGATCCTCGGGGGCCTGGGGAGCATTCCCGGCACGCTCCTGGGCGTGGCGATTCTCGTCGGCTTCGACACGGTTCTCGCGCCGTGGGCCGATTCCTGGATCCAGCAGATGAACATCAACCCGAAGGGCTTGAGCTACCTCTCCTTCAGCGGCTGGCGGCTGGCGATCTTCGGCGTGGCGCTGGTGCTCGTGATGCGGTACCGTCCGGAGGGGCTGATCCCGTCGCGGCGCCTGTCGGCCGAACTCCATAAAGGGGGAGCGGAATCATGAACGAGCATGCTGGTCCTGCCGGGACTCCGCTCCTCCACGTTGATCGGGTGACGGTGCGCTTCGGCGGGCTCGTTGCCGTGTCGGAGCTCGACCTCGACGTCCCCGAGGGGAGCATCATCTCCCTCATCGGCCCCAACGGAGCCGGGAAGACCACCGCCTTCAATTGCGTCAGCGGCATCTATGCGCCATCTTCGGGATCGGTGCGATTTCGTGGGAAGCGGCTCGAGCGGGCCTTCACGCCAGGGACGATCCTCCGGGCGCTCGCCGTCGGGCTTCTCACCGGCCTGCTCTTTGCCGCGGCGGCGGTCGATGTCGACCGGCTTTGGATGGCGGTCGTGAAGCGGGGGATGATCACCGGCGAGCGGTTCACGATGGCGGGGGCGATGGAGCGTCTCCGCGGCTACTTTCGCTCCGAGCTGGCCATCGACCAGATGGCGGGGAAATGGCGCGTCGTGAGCGCCGATGGCAGTGATGTCTTGGCGATCAAGCGCGACCTGGGGGAGGCGAAGCTCGTGCGCGACGCCCTCCAGGCGAAGGTCACCGCCCGGCGCACCGGCCCGGGCACCATCCCCGATGCCACCGATCTGAACCAGCGAGACATCGCCGCCGCCCCGTCGGTCGTGCTCCCCCCGGTGAAGGAAGAGGTGCTCGACCGACTCGCCGCCGGCAAGAGCCGCATCCGCTGGCGTGGGTGGCTGGGCCTGTTCTCGGGGATGCTCCTCGGCATCGCCGGCACGCTCGCCGTCTGGCAGCGCGGTCGTCGCTCGCCGCACGTCGTCGCGCGGGCTGGCATCTCCCGCACCTTCCAGAACATTCGCCTCTTCTCCAGCATGAGCGTCCTCGAGAACGTGCTTGTCGGACTCGACCGCACGATCCCTGGTGGCGTGTTCTCGATGCTCCTGCGCACTCCGAAGAATCGCCGGGACGAAGCAGAGGCCAGGATCAAGGCACTCTCGGCCCTCGATTTCGTCGGGCTCTCCGGCGACGCCAACCGGATCGCGGGCGAGCTCCCCTACGGCGATCAACGCCGACTGGAGATCGCCAGGGCACTGGCCACCGGGGCGAAGCTCATTCTCCTCGACGAGCCTGCCGCAGGAATGAATCCGAGCGAGGCGGGCGACTTGGCCGGGCTTGTCGAGCGGATCCGAGACCGGGGCGTCACCGTGCTCCTCATCGAACATCACATGAACGTGGTGATGCGGGTCAGCGACCGGATCGCCGTGCTCGACCATGGCACGAAGATCGCCGAGGGCACGCCGGCCGAGGTGCGTCGCGACGAAAAAGTGATCGAGGCCTACCTCGGCGGCGAGGGTTGACAACAATCCCGTGGCTGGAGCGGGGCATTGGGGGAGAAGGCGATGCCGATCCTGGAAGTGAAGGAACTCGAGGCGGGATACGGACCGATTCGGGCCCTCGATGGCGTGTCGATCGAGGTCGCCGAAGGGGAGGCCGTGGCGATCATCGGCGCCAATGGCGCCGGGAAGACGACGCTCCTCATGACGATCTCCGGAGTCGTGTCCGCCCGCCGCGGGACGATTTCGTTTGAGGGCCGTCCGATCGTCGGGCTCCCCACCCACGCGATCGCCAAGCTCGGCATCGGCCATGCGCCGGAGGGGCGACGGATCTTCCCCCGGCTGTCGGTGCGCGAGAATCTCCAACTCGGCGGCTTCACGCAGACCGACCGGGCGACGGTGGCCCGCGACATCGAGGAGGCCTGCGGCCTGTTTCCCGTTCTCGGCACGCGGATGAGCCAGATGGGGGGAACACTCTCCGGCGGCGAGCAACAGATGCTGGCGCTTGCCCGGGCCCTCATCGGCCGGCCGAAGCTCCTCCTCCTCGACGAGCCGTCGCTGGGACTGGCCCCGCTGATCGTCCAGAAGATCTTCGAGGTCATCGGCAGCCTCGCGAAGCGGGGGATCGCCGTCGTGCTCGTCGAACAGAATGCCCGTGCAGCGCTCAAACTCGCCGACCGGGGCTATGTCCTCGAGACTGGCCGGATCACCCTCTCCGGGCCCGGCAAAGAGCTCGCCGGTGACCGGCGAGTCCGCGAGGCCTACCTCGGCGAAGGCTGATCGGCGCTTGGTAGGGCCGTCACGCGTACCACTCCCGCGGCAGCACGGCACGGGGTTTCCGGGGCACGTTGTCGCGGTCGAGCGGATGGGGGAAGTCGGCGCGCGGTCGTGTCGACAGGCAGCGATCCCTCCGCAGGAAGGTGACCTCGAGGAGCGGCGGCACCGGAAATCCCCCGATCCTGACGATCCCGGCGTAGTTGTTGGGATGGAGGTGGACCGGAACAAAATCGAGATGCAGCTTCTCCACCGCCTCGCCAATACGGCGGCAAACGAACGGCTGGCCGAGCGCGTCGAGGTGATGAAACTCGATGACGATGATCCGGAATCGGCGGAGCAGGGAACGCTCGGTGTTGTCGATGACGCCGTACTCGGCTCCCTCGATGTCCATCTGGAGGAGCAGGTCGCCGGTCTCGGCGGGGGCATGGCGGCCCACCCAGCTCCCCAGCGTTGTCGTTCCCTCGCCATCGAAGGTGCCGAGGAAGACCGGCTCGAAGCTGAGGGGCGCACACCCGGCGGGCGGGGTGGCAACGGAGCGATCGGCGAGGTGCGAGCCGATGCCACGCTCAGCCAGGGCGTTCTCGAAGGTCGCCTGCCGGTCGACGCCGGGAGAGAAACAGGCGGAGATACGATCGAGGTCGTCGGGGAGGAGATAGCCGCCGTCCCCATCGGCACCGATCCTGATGAGCCCCCGACCTGCATCGACAGGCCGGAGGAGATCGACAACCCGGCGCAGGTCGGCAAGCGGCGTGCGCTTTGACGCGAAATAACCGATCCGCGAGGCGGCAGCGGCGACGAGTGTGCGGATCGGGCTTCCCATCTTGTCAATTGTGGCAGGCAGCGCCCCGATCGCGGAGAGCGACTTTCCGGATCGCCTCCGGCGGGGCCAGCGACGGCCCTTCAGACGGGCTTTCCGGCGACGAGATCGAGGATCGCGTCCCCGAAATCGGCCAACCGCTTCTCGCCGATCCCCTTCACCCGCAGCAGGGCCGCCGGGCTCGTCGGCTTGTCCCGGGCGATCGCGCGCAGCGCCTTGTCGTCGAGGATCGTCCAGGCCGGCTTGCCGCGGGCCTCGGCGACCCGCCGCCGCCACGACCGAAGCCGCTCGAAGAGATCGCGGTCGACGCCCTGCCAGTCGTCGGCGTCGGCCTTCGAGGCCTTCGCCCTGCCGGCACGCGGTTCGAGAAGCACCACCGGCCGCTGCCC
>CAMARC010000005.1 GCA_945860405.1 Candidatus Kuenenia stuttgartensis
GACGACGCGAAGCCGTTGCCGGCGTCGAACTCCCAGAGGATCTCGCCATCGGTTGTCCGCAGGGCCACGACCTTGCCGGCCGAATCGCCGACGATCGCCGCCAGCCCCACCGAGTTGCCGTCACCGGCGCCGCCGAGATGGACGACAACGGGCGAACCATCGACCCGCCCGCGCATCCCCTGCCGCCAGGCCCGCGCGCCATCGGCCAACGCAAAGGCCTCGACGGCCCGGCCGCGGGTGCCGACCAGCGCGAGCTCTCCGGCAATTGCGGCACTCGATCGGAAGGCCTGGCCATTTCCCTGGGGCACGAGCTTCCAGGCAACCTTCCCCGCTGCGACATCGATCGCCCAGAACACGCCCCCCTCGCTTCCAAATAGTGCCAGGCTCCCGGCGGCTGCCGGGGTCGTGCCGGTGGGGCCGTCGATCGCCACCGCGACATCCTCGGCGCCGGTCGCGGCGTCGATGACATGGAGCTTGCCATCACAGCCGGCCAGCAGCACCTTCCCGGCGGCCACCGTCGGCGAGCAGCGGATCTGGTCGGCGATGGTGTGCTTCCAGAGCACCTTTCCATCCGCGAGCGCCAGACAGGCGAGCGTCGCATCCTGCGAGCCGATGAGGACGCGCATCCCGTCGTCGCCAGGCAGGAGCGTCGGCCCCCCCGACACCTCGCCCCTGGTCTCGTGGGTCCAGCGGATCTCGCCGCTGGCGGCGTCGAAGGCCCGCACCATCCCGGCCCCATCGCCAACGACGACCAGCGGCACCGCCGCGTCGGTCGACACCGCCGCCGCCGAAGGAAAGCCGACGTCGGTCTTGAACGACCAGACCGTCTTCCCATCGACGAGATCGAGGCAGTGGAAGGTGCCGTCGAGGTCGCCGACGAAGATCCTCCCACCAGAAACGACCGGCGTCGCCTCGAAGGCGGTCTTGTCGAGTTGTCGGTGCCAGCGTTCGGTCAGCGGCAGGGCGAGCCGGGCCGCGGAGCGCCCCGTCCCGGCGAGAACACCGCGGAACATCGGCCACGCATCGGCGGCCGCTTCGTCGCCCCCCTCCGCGGCAACCGCCGCATGCCCCCCGAGCAACATCGCGAGCACCACGATCCCGCGACACAAGCCCGATCGCCGGGCGGTCAGACGACTCCAGAAACTCATCGGGCCTCCTCGTAGAGCTTCGTCAAATCCTCGACGGCGACAGGGCGCGGGTTGAAGCCCGCCGTCCACTGGCTCGCGGCGGCGGCGGCAAGAAACCCGACATCGGGCGCCGCGATCCCCGCCGCGGAGAGCGAGGGGGCGAGCCCACCGACCCTCACGATCCCCTCGAGCCAGGCGGCGAGCCGATCCCCGGCCCGATGCCCCTCGGCCTTTGTCCCTTCGGGGAGCGCGGCGACGAGTTCGGCGTAGGGGGAATCGTCGCCGGCGGCATTGAAGCGGACGACATGAGGCAGCATCATCCCGACCGCCTGCCCGTGGACGACGTCGTGGACCGCCGTGAGCGGGTTGGCGAGCGCATGAGCGGCACCGAGCATCGAGTTCTCGATCGCCATCCCGGCCCACGAAGCGCCCAACTGCACCGCCTCACGGGCCGCCACATCGCCGGGATCGGCAAACACCCGCGGCAGACCAGCCGCGAGGAGGCGGAAGGCCTCGCGCGAGAAAAGCCTCGAGGCCGGCGTTGCCGCCCGGCTGACATGGCTCTCGACGGCATGGGAGAGGGCATCGATGCCGGTCAGCGCCGTCACCCGCTGCGGTTGGGTGAGGGTGAGCCTGACGTCGAGGATCGCTACCCGGAATGCCGCCCGGGGGTCGCCGCAGGCCATCTTGACGTGGGTCTCGGCATCGCTGATGAGCGCGAAAGACTGCGTCTCGCTCCCCGTCCCCGCCGTCGTCGGCACGCCGATCGACGGCAGCATCGGGCCAGTCGCCTTGCCGCGACCGTGGTAGTCGTGCATCCGACCGCCGCAGGAATGGACGAAGTTGATCCCCTTGGCGCAGTCCATCGAGCTGCCGCCACCAATCGCCACGATGACGTCGGGGCGGACCCGGCGGGCGACCTCCACCCCGGCGGCGACGTGGGCAGTGGTCGGATTCTCGCCGACGTCGGTGAAGGTGGCGACGGCGTACCCCGCCGACTCGAGGGCCGCGATCCCCAGCCCCGCGTGCCCCGCCTTCACGACTCCATAATCGCTGACGACCAGCGCCCGGTTGCCGCCGAACTCGCGGGCAAGCGAGCCGAGCCGGTCGACTGCTCCGGGCCCGACGACCAGCCGCGTGGCGGCACGGAACTCGAACGGCTGCGGGATGGACATCATGAATGGCTCAGGGGAGTCATCAGGCGACGCCAGCGCCTGCCGGCATCTGGAGCGCCCGCGAACGGTAGAGGAAGTCGATGATGTTCCCCTCGTGAGGCTGGAGCCAGTCGAGCTTCGTCGTCGGCACGGGGCCGAGGTTGAGGCGATCGATCTCGGTGCAGTCGATGAGGGCGTGCTGGAAGGCAGGGTCGTCGGTAATCGCCGTGCCGACGAGCGTCGGGCCGATCTTCTCGAGCATCTGCCCCTGCGGGCACTTCACCACCGCCACGAACGGGAACATGTACTCCGCCTTCGCGATCATCGGGTCCGGGCTGCTGCAGTGCGCGACCACCGGCCGCAGCCAGCCGCAGCGCTCCCCCTCCACCAGTCGCGGGCCGTACTTCTCGGTGGGATGGCTGACGCCGGGAGCCGCCAGCCCCGCTTCGATCTGCCCCCAGGTCGCCTTGGCGGCGCCGGGAATCGTGAATGCCGCGAGCTTCGCATGGGGATCGTCGGGCGGCAGGACATCGACCGGCCCGAGCCGCTCGGCCAGCCCCGCGGCGATCGCCTCGGTGTGCCGGCTGGCCCAGATCGCCGAGCAGTTGATGCAGCCACGGCCACCGTTGACGGCGACGCTCTCCACCATCATGTCGATGTAGTCTTCCCAGCGGTCGACGACGTCGTCACCGATGAGGATCTTCGAGAACCCGGGGCCGTGGACCTGCACGCCGGGATTGCCGCGATATTGCTCGACCGTCTTGGCACTCCCGAAGATCATGCTCCGCTTGCAGGCGGCGAGGATTGAAGCCCCGACGTCGGTAGCGCCCGGGTAGAGCCCGATCGCCTCGGAGGGAATCCCCGCTTCGATCATCGCCGCCGCCATCCGGTAGGGCGTCCAGGGCTCCTGGCCCCCCGGCTTCATGACGAGGCCGACGCCGAGGGCGATCACCGGCAACCACAGGGTGTGGACGCCGGGGGAGTTTGACGGCAGAACGAGCCCGAGCACCGGCGACTGGGCCTGGTAGCTGACGACGACGTCGCGGTGCTCGCGGCCGTAGCCCTTCCAGAAGACCTCCGGCGGGAGGCCGCGGGAGAGGGCGTCGAGCATCCGGTCCATGTTCGCGAGGACGAACATGTTCTTCTGCATGTTCGCCCGGCAGAGGGTCTCGGGGAGCCCGGTCGTAGCCGACTGCTGCTTGACGAAGTCGTCGGGCGACTGCTTTGTGTCACCGACGGTGAGCGTGCCGTGGGCATAGAGATTGCCGGCCGTCTGGAGCCGCTCGACGACGTCCTCCGGGTCGAGCGTCAGCAGCGCCTCGCGGGCCTTGGCCGCCTTTTGCATGTCGCGGCCCACGAGCGCCCCGCCGACCTGGCTGACCTCCGCCACCGGCTCGCCGGTGAGGAAGTGGACGAGTTTCGTCCGCTCGATCGACTCGTAGGGCTTGCCGAAACGGAAGGCGGGGAGGTGCATCAACAGGGCTCCTGCAACGTTGTCAAAAGTTTCCAGATTCAGAAGATACGCCGTCTGCAATCCAAAGGAGGCGCCCACGGTCGCCCGGACGTGCGACCGCAAGCCTCCGCCCCAAGCCCGCCGGGGCCACGATGGCCCGGCGGGCGTAAAAGTCAATAAACGCCGACCGTGGTCGACGAGGCGAGCTCCCGGAAAGGGCGCACGCCACTGATGCCATCCCACGGGTATTTCGCGTAGGGAAGTTCGCGTTCCCCCTCGTCGCGCTCGAGGAAGCCGGGCACGAACGTCTCCTTCGTGAGGGTCGTGAGCTTGACGCGCCCGGTGCCGCCGTAGGGGACGACGGTGTTGGTGTCATCAAAGTCGACGACCTCGATCACCGCGCGGGGCTGCGGGGCGTAGTAGGCGATCGTATAGCCGTCGGCCGGCACCACCGGCCTGGAAGCCGCCAGCCCCATGAGCGTGTTGCCATAGGTGGGGGTCATGAAGGCGCCGTCGAGGAGTTCCTCCACGGCAAAGCGGGTCCACTGCGGGGTGAACTCGGTGCCCCCGGAGAAGATCCCTGTGATCCCGGCCTTGCGGATCGTCGTCCCGCGTTTTTCGAGCCCGAGCGCCAACGACTCGAGGAGCTTCGGCGTCGTGAACATGCACTTCACGTCGTGGCCCGCCTCGAGGATCGTGATCGCCTGATCGATGCAGTGCTGCTTGTAGGCTTCGAGATGCTCCATCCACCCCTTCTGAATGAGCTTGACCACCCAGCGCGGGTCGAGATCGACGCAGAAGCAGATGCCGCCACGGTGCTGGGCGAGATGCTCGATCGACAGCCGCAGCCGCCGCGGCCCCGACGGCCCGAGCATCAGCCAGTTGGCGCCGCGCGGGAAATACTCCTCGGGAAGCGTGTCGCTGAACTGCTCGTAGTCGGTGCGGAAGTCGCGCATGTTGACGCGCGACTTCGGCACGCCGGTAGTGCCACCGGTCTCGAAGACATACGCGGGCTGACCGGCAAAGCCCTGGGGGATCCACCGCGTCACCGGGCCTCCGCGGAGCCATTCATCCTCGAACGGGGGGAACTTCTTCAAGTCGTCGTAGCTCTTCACCTCGGTGATCGGGTTGAACTTCAGCGTCTTCGCATACTCCAGCCAGAACGGGCAGCCGGTGGAGGGATGGAAATGCCAGGCCATCATCTCCACGGCGTGGGCATCGAGGGTCGCGCGGGCCTGCTTCACGGCGGCGTCGTCGGCAACCTGGAACACCGGGTTCTTAGAGGAAACGTCGGTCGACATCGCAGGGTCTCTGGAGGGGAGTGGAGTTCAATCCGCGACCGCCATCGACGGCACGGACACGGGGGGCAGGGGATCAGCCCTCACCAGGCGGCGGCGCCGGGGGGGCTCCGAGTTGGGCAAAGAGTTGCAGCACGCCGTTGAAGTGGGCGAGCCTGGGGCCGTAGCGGTCGATGAACTCGCCGAGAGCATATTCGCTGTCGGTGAAGTTTTCGGCGTTGTCGAAGGCCTCCGTAGCCACCCCGGCAAGGAACTCGGTGTGGACCTTGGCAAGCGACTCGGCGGCCTGGCGACAGGAGCGGGCCAATTCCGGATTGGCATCCTTCCAGGCCTTGAGTTCCGCGGCCCGCTGCCGTTGCTGGAGCGACACCTGCGAGACGAGTTCCGTGAGCAGTTCGCATTGGCGGGAGAGCAGTTCGATCTGCCGCTGCTGAAGGGCGATCGACTCTCCGAGCAGATGCCGCGTCTGCGGATCGGGCGCGGCCCCACCAGGAGTGATCGACGTGGCGGAGATGTCGAGTTGCGTGAACACGGGGGGAAAATCACTCATGGCACGGCCCGCCGGTGGTGGAAGTGGGAACCGTGGAAGATTCTACCCACGCCCGCGGGAATGGTAGCCCTCCGGCCCCCGTTCGGCCGGGCGGGGCCGATTCCCGTCAGGGTTTCCCCAGCCTACGGCGGCGGGCTCGCCGATCCCCCCGCACGACCGGGGGAGGCTCCCGGTCCTCAAGTGGCGCGTCCCGTCACCCGATGCAAGGGCTGGCGGGGAGACGGTTCCCTGCGGATCCGCAGCCGACGGCCTGCGGAACGGCCGCCTCCGGGCGGGCGACGGCATGGGGGAGCGGTGGACACCAACGACGCAACGCTGACTTTTGGGTTTCTCACCACCGTTGATTCGCCCACCCACGGGGTGTTCGGCGGGTATCTCGTCGTCGACTCGACGGGACGGCCCTTGGAGTTTCACTGCACGACCCCAGTGAAGGTGTCGAGGGCCCAGCAGATTCTCTACGGGGCAACGCTGCCCGGTCATCTCCATGGCCGGCAGATCGGCGCCAACCTCCTCGCCGAGGCCACCTCTCACCCCCTGGCCGTCCTCATCGACGCCGAGACGCTGCTCCATGTCCGCCCACACACGGCCCTGCCGGTCGGGCTCGTCCTCCGGTCTGACCCGGCCGTGTCGGCGCCGCGCGATGACGACGCCCTGCTCCGATTCGGCACGACGACGATCAGCCTGCCGGCCGACAGGCACGCCGCGGTGATCGAGGGACTCACGGCCCTGGCCGGCGCCGTCGATCTCTGCGAGCCGTTCGAGCGGATCCGGGCTGCGATCGACGAGGCCCAGCGGCACTGAGCCGCCCCGCAGGGCCAAACGCATGCCTCCCTCGTCTGAGGCTGCTGCAACGATGGGCGACGCGGGGGGAGTAGTCATGCCGCCAGAGATCCAACGAACCCCTCCGACCGGCGTCGGCAGCCACGCCCTGCGGAGCGCGGAGCTGAGCCTGCCGCCGGTGACCCTCCGGCCGACATGGCGCGTCGATGCACTGCCGCGGCCGCGCGTCCTCCGCCTCCCGCTGGCCGGATCGACCCCTGCCGTCACATCGATCAGTCTCCTCGAGGCCATGCCGAAGGTGTCGAGCTACCGCTTTCCCCGCGCCGTCGCCGCGCCCGTTGCCCTTGCGGCGCCTCCCCGGCCGGCCACCGCCCAGCCGCCCGCCAGCGCGGAGCCAGCGGTGCGACGGCCTGACCGTCCGGCGCGGACGCGGATTGCCCCCCCGGGGGACGTGGTGCGAATGGAGGAGCGGCTCTGGTTCCTCCTTCAACCCGACCTCGAAACCCTCCTTCGCTCTTGCCACCTCGACTTTCCCCGCCGGCCATTCCCGTTCCAACTCGAAGGCATGGCGTTCCTCATGCCACGGCACGCCGCCGTCCTTGCCGACGAGATGGGGCTCGGCAAATCGATGCAGGCCATCTCCTCGATCCGCCTCCTCATCCATGCCGGTGAAGCGCGTCGCGTCCTCGTCGTCTGTCCGAAGGGGCTGGTGTCGAACTGGGTGCGCGAGTTCGGCGACTGGGCTCCGGAAATCCCGGTGGCGGTGATCGAGGGAGATCCGCAGCGTCGTCGCTGGCAGTGGGCCCTGTCGGATGTCGCGGTGAAGGTCGCCAACTACGAGAGCGTCGTCCGCGACCGGGAGCTCATCGCCGAACTGAAGGCCTCGTTCGATCTCGTCGTCCTCGACGAGGCGCAGCGCATCAAGAACTCCGCCAGCCAAACCAGCCACGCCATCCGGGCCCTCTCGCGTCGCCGCAGCTGGGCCCTCACCGGCACCCCGGTGGAGAACTCTGCCGACGACATCGTCGGCCTGTTCGAGTTCGTCGCCCCGGGGCACCTCGACGAACGGATGTCACCGCGGGCCCTCGGCGCCGCCGCAGCCGACCATGTCCTGCGGCGGACGAAGGACAAGGTTCTCAAGGATCTCCCTCCCCGGCTCAACCGCGACGAACGGATCGAGCTCACGCCCGAACAGCGCGAGACCTACCGGCAGGCCGAGGAGGATGGAGTCCTCCGGCTGGCCGACATGGGGCGGTCGGCGACGATCCGCCATGTCTTCGAGCTCGTCCTCCGGCTCAAGCAGGTGTGCAACTTCGACACCCACTCTGGCGAGAGCGCCAAGCTCGAATGTCTCAAGGCCGATCTCGAGGAGGTGCAGGCCAGCGGCCGCAAGGCGCTCGTCTTCAGCCAGTGGGTCGAGACGCTCGGAAAGCTCGAGAAGGAGCTCACGCCCTTCGGGGCGCTGCAATACCACGGCGGGATGTCGACGGCGGCCCGCGACGAGGCAATCCGGCGGTTCAAGGCCGACCGCCGCCACTCCGTCCTCCTCCTCTCCTACGGCGCTGGCGCCGTCGGGCTCAACCTCCAGTTCTCGCAGTACGTCTTCCTCTTCGACCGCTGGTGGAATCCGGCCGTCGAGGATCAGGCCGTCAACCGAGCCCACCGGATCGGCGCGGCCGGGGCCGTTACCGTCACCCGGTACCTCGCCGCCGACACGATCGAGGAGCGGATCGACGAAGTGCTGCGAAAGAAGCGCGACCTCTCCGAGCTGATTCTCTCGCAGTCGGAGCCTTCCGAAGCAGGGAGCACAGGGCTGACGGTCGACGAGCTTTTCGCTCTCTTCAAGCTTCCGTCACCGTCCCGGACCGCGGCGGCCGCCTGACGACGGCACGCCGCGGATCGGATCGTGCGACGCGCATCAGCCCGTGGTGGTCGACCCCTTCGACTGCGGCCGGAGCGTCGCCGGCGTCGTCACCGTCACCGCTGCCTGCCCGGGCCGCACGACCACAAACTGTCGGGTTCCGGTGGCGGGGCGGGACGGCGTCGTGACGACCGGTTGAGGCTTCGCCGGGGTCACGGTGATCGTGATCGCCGACTGGTCGCCGCTCGCAGCGGCCCCCTGGCTGGGCTTGCTCGAGGAGTCCTGTGACGGTTGGCGAATCGTGACCACAATCCCCCAGCCACCGGTGAGGATACCGGCGGACGTGCCGGAGGATCCGTTGCCGGACTTCGAGGCGAGGGGGCCGTTGAGGACGTACGAATCGGCGCGGCCGTAGTTGACGGTGTAGCCAAGGTCGGCGAGTGCTCCGAGCGTCACCCGACTGATCGGATTGCGTCCCTCGTCCGCAAACGGCGTCATCAACTCGTTGCCGAGATAGTCTTCATCCCAGTGGCCGAGCACAATCGGCTGCACCGGCACGGCCTTGTCCGTCTTGCCGTAGCTTTGATACTGGGCCACGGCATTGGCACCGACGTACGTCGGCGTCTCGGTGGTGTCACCCTCGATGAGATTCAGGTCGGGGAAGTCCTTGAAGAAGTTCTGGTATTTCCAGAAGCTCCCGATCCCGAACGCATGCCCCATCTCGTGGGCGATGACGGCGGTGAGGTTCGCGAAGCCGGTGTCGGCCGGATCGATCCCTGTCGTGCCGAGATAGGCGGTGTGGTTACCGTTGGCATCGGTGCTGCGGATGGCCGGCTTGGTGCCGTCCGGGTCCATCGGCCAAGCGTTGGCGAGGACGCCGTTTTCACCGTCGGACTTCCTGCCGCCAATCAACCCCATCTGCACGTTCATGAGGAAGTCGTCGATGAACCGGCCACCGACCACCACGGGCGGAAGGTCGGCGATGATCACCGACTGCCACTTGTTGACCGCCGCCTTGGCCGCCCCCTGCACGACCAAAGGCACGTTGCCGATGAAGTTGATGTCGATCTGGAAGCCTTCGCGGTCGTTGACGATCGAGGTCGTCGACGAGGCCCCGACGATCTTGCCATTGGTCGCCGACGACAGCACCATGGAGAAGTTGGAAGGCTTCGGCGTCCGGATCGGAGCGTCGGCCCTGATCGGGACGTAGATCTCCTTGAACGTTTCGTTGCCGCTGAAGGTCAGAGTTCCGCTGCGGGCATCGAAGTCCTTGCCGGCCGCGGCTCCGCCGTTCTTCGTGGCGAACTTGAGCGTCACGGGCTTGTCACCGGGGGCCCGGTCGAGGCTGACGGTGAAGACCGCATCGCTGCCGCGAATACCGTAGGCCGGCGCGGTCACCCAGACCTGGGGCACCGAGGACTTCGATCCGGGGGAGGAATTGAGCGTCAGGCCGTTCCCGCTGCCGCCGAGATTCGCCTCGAGGAGCAGATCGTCGGCGGCCGTCGTGGGGGTGATCGTGCAGAACGGGCAGCAGCACTTCGTGCCTGGCTCGGACTGCGAGGCCGGCGCTTCGCCGCTCTCGGCGGCATCGATCGGGGCGACCGAAGGGGCCGACATCCCGTCGGCGACGACATTCTCTTCCGACGGTGCTTCAGACCCGCGCACGGCCAGAAAGGCGTCGAGTTCGATGCAGGTGGCGCACATTACCTTGCGGACCTCGAGGCTTTCGACCCTGAGGTCACGACGCAGTTTCGACAAACCGTGGATGGAGGCTGAGCGGTTGTTCCTCGACATGGCATGCACCTCAGGGGCTCTTGAATAGGGCGATTGTCACCGGCAAGCGTGTGCCGGCCGACGAAAGGCCGCAGGAAAAGAAGAAACGGATGGGGGGGTGGCTTGCGTTTCCAACTGCACCGCGAAGGGGGCACACGGGATCCGCTGGGGCGATCTACGCCAACGGAGGGGACTTGGTTCGATCCTGTGGATGTCACGATACCGACGGGGCACGATCACCCCCCGGAAGAGGCCCGGTCTTCGGTCCATCGGTCGAAGCCCCGTCCGGCCTCCACGGGAGTCGAAGAAAGGGGAGGCCATGCCGGATTTGCTGGTTTCGCAGCCACCCCCTTCCCCATACCTTGGATGAGCATACCCTCGTCCCCGGAGGACCACCAGTTTTCGGTCGATGTGGAGCCCGTCGGGCGTGGCGGATAGTCTCGCGGCATGGCGTCCGACTCGCGGGACGACCAACTGCGAGAAGCCCGGGCCGAGAGATCGCACCTCCATGACCTGCCGCTACGACTACGACGTGATCGTCATCGGGGCCGGCCATGCCGGGGTCGAGGCAGCCTGTGCCGCCGCGCGCCTGGGGGCCAAGACGGCCCTCCTCACGGGCAATCTCGATACCGTCGGCCAGATGAGCTGCAACCCGGCCATCGGCGGCGTTGGCAAGGGACAACTCGTTCGCGAGGTCGACGCCCTGGGAGGGCTCATGGGGCGGGCGATCGACGCCACTGGGATCCACTTCCGTGTCCTCAACCGCTCCAAGGGGCCGGCGATGCACGGCCCCCGGGCCCAGGCCGACAAGCGGCACTACCAGTTCGAGGTGAAGCGACTCGTGGAGGAGATGGCGGGGCTCGATCTCCGCCAGGAACTCGTCGACGGCCTCCTCCTCGAGCCACTCCCGGCCGCCGGGGCGACGGGCCCTCCGATGCGGGCCGTCGGCGTCCGCGTCGTCGGCGGGGCCGAATACCGGGCCGAGTCGGTCGTGCTCACCACCGGGACCTTCCTCCAGGCGGTGATGCACACCGGCGAGGCCCAGACGCCGGGGGGAAGGGCAGGGGAGGGGACGACCTCGGGGGTCAGCCGCAGCCTGGCCGAGGCCGGCATCCGTCTGGAGCGCTTCAAGACCGGCACCCCCTGCCGGCTCTCGGCCCGATCGATCGACACCTCCCGCCTCGAATGCCAGCCGGGCGACCCCGATCCGCAGGCGTTCTCCTTCCTCAGTGAATCCCTTCCCGGCGACCAGATCGACTGCTGGATCACCCGGACGAATCCCGCCGTCCACGCCCTGATTCGCGAGAACCTCCACCGGGCGCCGATGTACAGCGGCCAGATCGAATCGCGTGGGCCCCGCTACTGCCCGAGCATCGAGGACAAGGTGGTGCGATTCGCCGACCGCGATTCCCATCAGCTGTTCCTCGAGCCGGAGGGGCGGCGGACGACAGAGGTGTATGTCAACGGGATTTCGACGAGCCTGCCGCGCGACGTGCAGGACGCGATGATCCGCCTCGTGCCAGGGCTTGAAAAAGCCCGGATCATGCGCTACGGCTACGCCGTCGAGTACGACTACGCCCCCCCCGATCAACTCACGGCGTCGCTCTCGAGCAAGCGTGTCGCCGGCCTGTTCCTCGCCGGGCAGATCAACGGCACGACCGGCTACGAGGAAGCGGCCGCGCAAGGCGTTGTGGCAGGCACCAACGCCGCCCTCGCCGCGGCGGGTCGCGAGGCTTTCATTCCCGACCGTGAAGAGAGTTACGTCGGCGTGCTCGTCGACGACCTCGTCACCCGCGGGGTCGACGAGCCCTACCGGATGTTCACCAGCCGGGCCGAGCACCGCCTCGCCCTCCGTCATGACAACGCCGATCGTCGCCTCACGCCGGTGGCGGCCCGCTTCGGGCTCGCCGAGCCTGACCGCGTTGTACGGCTGACCGGGAAACTCGCCGCGATCGAGGCGACTCTGGCGACGCTCGGCACGACGCGACTCGGCGGCGTATCGCTCCTCGACATGCTCCGCCGCCCCGAGTTTTCCTGGACCGACGCCGTGGCGGCCTGTCCGTCCTTGGCCGCGGTGCCGGCGGAGGTGGCGGGCCAAGTGGCCTGCGACATCCGCTACGAGGGCTATCTCGGACGGGAGCGCCAGCGGATTGCCAAGCGTCGGGCCGAGGGAGACCGGTCGATCCCGGAGGGGCTCGACTGGGCCGCCATCCGCCATCTCCGCGCCGAGGCACGGGAGCAACTCGCCCGGATCCAGCCCCGTTCGCTCGCGCAGGCGGGCCGAGTGAGCGGGATCACCCCCGCCGACCTCGCTCTGGTTATCGTCCACCTCCAGGGGCGGGGCCGGCGGAGAGATACAAGCGACCAGGCCTGACATCCATTGGCCGCACACCCATGCCGGAAACGCCACCGATGCGCATCGTCCACATCACCGCCGGGGCAGGGGGGAGGATCTGCGGATCGTGCCTCCACGACAACGCGCTGGTCCGCGCCCTCCGCCGGCGTGGCCGCGACGCGATCCTCCTGCCGGCCTACGTTCCCACCACCACTGACGAGGAAGACGTCGCTGAACGGCGGGTGGTGATGGGGGGCGTGAACATCTGGCTGCAGGAGTTCATCCCCTTCTTCCGCCACACCCCCTGGTTTTTCGACCGGCTCCTCGATGGCCGCCGCCTGCTGACCTGGCTTTCGGGGCGGACGGCTCACACCAAGCCAGAGGATCTCGGCGCGATCACCGTCTCGGCGCTGGAAGGGGAGGCCGGTCACCAGCGGAAGGAGGTTGAGAAGCTCGCCTGTCTCCTCCGCGACGAACTCCAGCCCGATGTTGTCCATCTCTCCAACATCCTTCTTCTCGGCCTCGCCCGACCGATCCGCGCGGCGACCGGCGCGGCGATCATCACGAGCCTTTCCGGCGAGGACATCTTCATCGGCCAGTTGCCCGCCCGGCACCGCGAACGCGTCCTCTGCCTCCTCCGCGAGCGTTCTGCCGACGTCGACCGATTCGTCGCCTTGAACCAAGCCTTCGCCGACCAGATGGCCCCGGTGCTCGGGGTCGCCCCCGAGAAGATCGCCGTCGTCCCCCACGGCGTCGATGCGAAGGGCTATCCAGACCTGCCACCCGATCTCGCCGCGCGGCGTCGAAGCCGCGGCGGCAGCCTCCGCATCGGCTCCCTTGCCCGGGCCTGTCCGGAGAAGGGGCTCGACGTCCTCATCCGTGCCGTGGCAATGCTCGCCGCGACGCACGACGTGCGTCTCGTCGCGGCCGGAGCCGAGATCGAGGCAGAGCGCCCCTACCTCGAGCGCTGCAAGCGACTCGCCGCCGATCTCGGCCTCGCCGACCGCTTCGAATGGCGTGGGGAGGTCGATCGGGCCGGAAAGCTAACCCTCCTCAGCGACGTCGACCTGTTCGCGATGCCGACGACGCACCCCGAGGCGAAGGGGATTCCGGTCCTCGAAGCCTTTACCGCCGGCCTCCCCGTCGTCGCCTCCGATCACGGGGCGTTCCCGGAGTATCTCGGCCGCGATCCTGCCACCAGGCTCGGGCTGCTCTGCACGCCGGGCGACCCGGCCGCCTTCCAAGCGGCACTGCTCATGCTCGCCGACGATCCGGGCCTGCTTGAGCGCATGGGCCGCGACGCCTTCGCCGCAGCTCGGCAGCGTTTCACCCCCGACGCGATGGCCGCGGGCCACGAGCAGCTCTACGCCGCCGTGCTCGCCGCGCGGCCGCGATGACCGGCGACGATCGGTGCCACCGCCTCGTCACTTCCACTGCCACAAGTCGCCGTCGGCGAGGACGCTCCGCGGGGCGTCGCTTTCGAGCCACCCTAGAGCCGCCTTGTCGCCGCGGAGGAAGGCGTCGAAGAAGGCCGTGGAGAGGGCGAGGACGACGCGGTGGTGATTCGGGTCGCGGGGGCGTTTGCTCCCCGGCAGGACGCGGTCGCCGAAGGCCTGATGCTCCCCTTGGAAGAGGACGAGCTCATATTTTTCCCCGGGCGGTAAGGCCGAAAACACCTCCCGGCGCGACTGCGGCGTGGCATTGCCGACCGGGGAATCGTCCTCCGTGCCCGTCATGATCATCCACGGGATCGCGATGCCGCCGAAGGCGCTTTGGCCATCGGCGATCCGAGGAAGCGACGGGCTCATGAGGAGCGCCGCGCCGATCCGGCGATCGGTGAATGGCGTCCGGCCGTCAGCCGTCCGTTGCCCGGTCACCCCCTGAGCCGTGACGGCTCCGAAGGAGTGGCCGGCGATGCCGACCCGGGCCGGATCGAGCCGGCCATCGAGGGGCCCGCCCGCTTCACCGTTCCACGCCTTGAGCCGATCGAGGACGGCCGAAACGTCGCGATAGCGATCGAGCGTCGTCGAGAGATTGATCGCCTTCCGCAGCGCCGGGAGGCGCTCCGGGAAAGGGAGATCGCGCCACACCGCCTCGTCGCTGCCGGCATGCTGGAGGAAGACGACGCAGGAGCCCCGCGCCGACCAGTGGCGGCCGAGGTAGGCATTGCCATCACGGGCCCCGCCGAGACCGTGGCTGAAGAGGATCACCGGCGCCGGTCGGCCGTGGCTGGGGAGCCAGACGCGCACGGGGATCGTGCGTTCACGCCCCTCGTCAACCACATCGAGATCGAGCGGCGCCGGAAGGGCAGCGGGCGATTCAATCGCGAGGGGGTCGTAGGCCGGATCAGCCGCGTGCGCCATCGCCACCGCTCCCAACAAGCAAGCGATCGGGATGAGGAACCGAAGCATCAGCATGGCAGGCCCTCACGCGTGATCACCGCCATCGTCCGGGCTATCACCCTTGCCGGCGAGTTCGTCTCCATGCCCGCCATGCTTCCCCGGGAAGGCCATCGACGCAGCGACGCTCGTGCCGATGAGGCCGACGACGATGAGGAGCGAGAGCCATGGCGGCACGAGGTGCCCTTCGCCGTGGGCGTCCCAGCCCCACTGATCGGCCAGCCATGTCTGATGGCGGGCCCATTCGGCGATCATCTTCACCCCCACGAACACGAGCACGGCCGACAGGCCGTAGTTGAGGAACCGGAACAGGTCCATCACCCCGGCGAGCAGGAAGTAGAGGGCCCGCAGGCCGAGGATCGCGAAGACGTTCGAGGTGAAGACGATGAAGCGGAAGTATTCGGCATGCTGGTCGACGACGCCGAGGATCGCCGGCACGCTGTCGACCGCGAACAGGACGTCGGTGCTCTCCACGACGAGGAGGACGAGGAACAGCGGCGTGGCGAAGAGCTTGCCCGCCTCGCGGACGAAGAACCGGTCCCCTTCCTGGTGGTTCGTGACGGGGATCACCCGGCGGACGAGCTTGAGGAGGAAATTATCGCCGGGATCGACCTCCTCGTCGCCGAACGAGAGCTTGATGCCGGTGTAGATCAGGAACGCCCCGAACAGCGGCATCACCCATTGGAACCGCTCGATGAGCTCCGTCCCCAGGAGGACGAACGCCAGGCGCATGATCACCGCGCCGAGGATCCCCCAGAAGAGGACACGGTACTGATACTTGAGCGGCACCTTGAAGTAGCCGAACACGACCGCGAACACGAACACGTTGTCCATCGACAACGACCATTCGACGAGGTAGCCGGTGAGGAACTCGACCGCGGCATTCTTCCCCAGCCACCACCACACCAGCCCGTTGAAGGAGAGGGCGAGGGCGGCCCAGAAGCAGGTCCAGAAACCGCTTTCGCGGAGCGACGGCTCGTGGGCCTTGCGGTGGAACACCGTCAGGTCGAGCGTCAGCATGACCACGACGAACGCGGCGAAGGCGGCCCAGTGGCCGAAGTTGATCGGGCCGACGGCGGCGGACGGGGCTTCGGCCACGGCGAGAATGGGCAACCAGGCGTCCAAGGCAGGCGTTTCCTTGTCGGATCGGGTCTACGGTCGAGTAGGACTACGAATGAGCGGAAAGTGTAGCAGGGGGCCCGAAACCGGCCCCGATCAGCCCCGCAGACCGCGGACGAGGCTGGTCGTCATCGCGGCGAAGACTGTGGCAACCCGGTCCCACTCTCTGTCGTCGGCCTGACAGAAAACGACATGGAGGGAACCGGGCGCCTGCAGTGTCCGCACCGAGGCGGTGTTCGTGAGGTCGAGGCAATAGAAGTTCAAGTCGAAGCCGGGGAGGAGGTGGCCACCGATCGTGTCGCTGGCCGCCTCGATGTCGATGTCCTGATACTCCGACCGCATCTGGGCGACGACGGCCTCGGCAAGCAGTCGGGCATTTCCATCCCCGTCGTGCCGGCTCACCGACCAGAAGCCCCCTCCCGGCGAGAGGAGCGTGACCGCCGGGCTTCCGCCGGCTTCGGAGCCACCGTCGGCGTCGAGTTCGAGGGCCCAGTCGTCGGGATAGTCGAACACCAATCCCATCCGTTCAAACCGCATCGTCCCAGGCCCTCCGCAGAGGCCTTCAGGAGGATCCCGGCGACCACCGCCGGCCATCCGGGCCCTGACGTAACCGTCCGCATGATAGCGGGTTGTGCCGACTGGAGCGGTCTGGACCGAAATCCCTTTCCCCGTTATTGTCCCCGCCCCTTCCGGGAAAAGCCGTCATGCCTAGCCCCTCCCTCACCACCGCGCCGCGCCGGCACGCCCTCGACTGGGTCGTGCCGATCGGGATCCTTCTGGCCGTGATGGTGGTGCTGGCGCCAGTCCCGGCGGCCCTCCTCGATATCCTCCTCGCCGCCAATCTGACGCTTTCGGTGCTCGCCCTCCTGGGGGCGATCGCCGCCCGCACGCCGCTGGAATTGAGCATTTTCCCGACGTTTCTCCTCGGCTCGACGCTCGTCCGCCTCGTCCTCAACGTGGCGACCACGCGACTGGTGCTGTCGCGTGCGGCCGTCGACGGTGCCGATGCCGCCGGCGAGGTTGTGAAAGCGTTCGGACAGTTTGTCGCGGCCAACGATCTCATCGTCGGGGGGGTGATCTTCGCGATCATCGCGGTCATCCAGTTCGTCGTCATCACGGCCGGCTCGACGCGCACCAGCGAAGTCGCGGCCCGCTTCACCCTCGATGGCCTGCCGGGGCGGCAGATGGCGATCGATGCCGAGGTCCAGGCCGGGGCCCTGACGCGCGAGGAGGCCCGGGCGGCACGCCTCGAGGTCCAGCGCCATGCCGACTTCTTCGCCGCCATGGACGGTGCCAGCCGGTTCGTGCGGGGCGAGGCCATCGCCGGGGTGATCATCACGGCGGTCAACATCGTCGGCGGACTCGCGATCGGGGTCGTGCAGCACGGCATGCCCCTGCGTCGCGCCGTCGACGTCTATTCCCGACTGACGATCGGCGACGGCTTGGTGAGCGCGGTGCCGGCGCTGTTTGTGTCGGTGGCGACGGGCCTGCTCGTTTCGCGATCGAGCCAGGCGGTCGACTTGCCGAGGGAACTCGGCCGGCAGTTCTTCTCGCGGGCCCATGTCCTCGTCATCACCGCCGGCTTCCTCGTCGCCCTCTCCCTCACCGGGCTCCCCCGCGTGCCGCTCCTGGCGATGGCGGCCACGCTCGGCGTCGGCGCGATCCTCCTCGCTCGTCAGCAAAGCGCCTCCGTGGCCTCACCGGCCGGCGCGTCGAGCGGCGAATCGGCGCGCTCCCCCACCATTCCGGTGGACGAGCCGATTGTCGTCGAACTCGGAGCCGGGCTGCTCCCGCTCCTCACCGGCCCCGATGCGGCGCTGATCGCGGCGGTTCGCCAGATGCGTTCCGAGATCGGCGCCGATCTGGGGATGGTGGTCCCGCAAGTGGCCTTCCGCGACAATCTTTCCCTTCCTCCGCGTGGCTACCAAGTCACGGTGGCCGGGGATCCGGCGGCCGACGGTGTCCTTCCCGAGGGACGGCGGCTGGCATTGCCAAGGGCCGGCGAACCGCTCTCCCTCGATGGCCCCGAGGGGGTCGAGCCGGGGGGCCAGCGCCGCGGCGTCTGGGTCGGCCAGGCGCTCGCCGAAACGGCCCGGAAACGAGGCGCCTCGGTCCTCGACGAGACGGCCTGTATTAGGCAGGCGCTCGAGTCGTCGATCCGCCGGCATGCCGACAAGCTCCTCTCCCGCGAGGCGGTGGCCCGGCTCCTGGAATCCCTTCGGGCCACGCAGCCGGCCCTCGTCGAGCAGTCGACGGGCGACGGCCTCCCCCTGGCGCGGATCCACCGGGCTTTGCAACTTCTCGTCCGCGAGGGGGTGCCGATCAGGCCGCTCTCGGAGGTGCTCGAAGTGCTCGCCGATCATGCCGGCAGCGACGCCACGCCGGCCCAACTCGCCGAGGCGGTCCGCCGCGAACGGGCAGCGACGATCTGCCGCCGTGGCCGCGACGCGGAAGGCCGCTTGGTCGTCGTCCGCGTCGCCACGCCCGCCCTCGACACACTCCTTTCCGACAGGCCCCGCGACGCCGCCCGGATCATCGCCCAGGTCCGCCGGGCGGTGGCGCCGCGGATCGAGCGCGGGGCGCCCGCTGTCGTGGTCGTCCCGGCCCATGGTCGCAGTCAAGCGCGCGACCGGCTCTGCCGACAACTGCCGATGCTCCAGGTGCTCTCCGACGAGGAGGCAACGGGTGAAGATTCGATGGTGGTATTCGTAACAGTCGGTGAAGAAGAGGCGCTCAGGGCAGCCTGACGCCACCACGGATGCTTCCGGCAAGGATCGCCGGGAGGAGATGTGGCGGAATTGCGGTCCCGGACGGAATGGCTCATGGACCGGGGCCTTGGCGGACGATAGATCGTGGTTCGGCGGCCGGAAGGCCGGGTCTCCACCTGCGGGAGGCCCGACATCCCGGCCGCGGCGAGCCTGCCCTTTCATGGAGGATGTCGTGGCGAATCAACATGCTGCACAGCTGACGGCCGAGGATATCCAGGAGCTCTGGCGGCAGTTCAAAGCCGATCAGTCCAACGAGCAGCTCCGCAACAAGCTGATCGAGATCTACCTGCCGCTCGTCCGCTACAACGGCGAGCGGATCTGGTCGCGGCTCCCCGAGGGGGTCGAACTCGACGACCTCACGTCGGCGGGCACCTTCGGGCTCATGGACGCGATCGACGCGTTCGACATGGGCCGCGGGGTGAAGTTCGAGACCTACTGCGTGCCGCGAATCCGCGGTGCCATGCTCGACGAACTGCGGACGATGGATTGGGTGCCACGGCTCGTGCGGAGCAAGGCCAGCAAGCTCAACGAGGCGTTGAAGACGCTCGAAGCGAAGCTCGGCCGGGCGCCGGCCGACGCCGAAGTCGCCGAGTACATGCAGCTCTCGCGCGAGGATTTCGAGAAGCTCCTCGTCGAAGCCAACGCCGCCAGCCTCGTCAGCCTCAACAAGAAGTGGTGCGAGACCGACAGCTCGAAGGACGTCCGCGAGATCGACATCCTCGAGGACAAGAAGGGGGAAGACCCCACCCGCCGCATCCAGAAGGGCGACCTCATGCGGCTGGTGACCAAGGGCCTCAACCGCAACGAGCGGCTGATCATCATCCTCTACTACTACGAGGAACTGACGATGAAGGAGATCGGCGCCACGCTCGATCTCTCCGAAAGCCGTGTCAGCCAGATGCACAGCGCCATCGTCGAGCGGCTGCAAAACCAGCTCGAACGTCGCCGCCCCGAATTCGCGATGTGAGCCTGTCGCGGCCAGCCGTTACCCGACTCCGGAGCGAAAACCTCCGGAAGCTGGGCAGGGCGGGCAGGTCGGGAGGAGAGGGCTGATCGGAGCGACACCAAGGATTCTGTTTTTTTCCTTCAGTTCCGACGGTTGGTTGGTCGATGAAACAAGGAAGGTCCGTGGCGCCCCAAGCCGGGATGGATCCGGAAGGGACGGCGGGCAGCGACTGGTGTCGCCGTCCCGAGGAAGCGCGGCAACAATAGGAACGTTCAGGCGGATCCGTTTTCTTCCTTCCGGACAAGTGAACTCTCCGGCTCACGTCAGCGTACGTGGCGGAGGGTCGAGGGAAGCGGAAAGCCGCCTGCAAGGAGTACCATCATGAACATCTTCGGTATCACGTTCACGCAGGGTGCCCGTGCCGCTGCCGCCGTCAAGTCAACCGGCGCGGTGGAGACGGCGAAGGCCGCCCAGGCGACGCAGGGAATGGGCGTCGGTCAGGTTCACGACCAGATCGACCTCTCGGTCGACGGCGTTCGTGCGGCCGAGACCGCTTCCGACATCCGCTTCGACCGGGTCGCGGCGATCCGCACCGCCATCGCGGAAGGATCGTACGAGACCCCCGAGAAGCTCGATCTCGCCCTCGAGCGTCTCCTCGACCGGATCAGCTGAACAGGCTCCGATCGGGTTGGCCAACAGGCACGACCAACAAGACAGGCAGCCAGGCCGGCGACGGTCTGGCTGCCTTCGTTTGCGGCCAACCCGGGGCTGGGGAGGGGTGATACAATACCCACGATCCTTTCCTGACCGAGGAACGCTTCGTCATGCCCACCACCTCCGATTTCTCGCTCGGTAAGGTCGATGTGGCGCTGACGCCGCGCGAGCGGTTTGAGGAGTTTCTCCAGGCCCGGGGGAAGCGGATCACGCGGCAGCGGCGAATGATCGTCGAGCACGTTTGCGCCCGACACGAGCACTTCGACGCCGAGCAACTCCTCGCCGATCTCCGCGGCACCCCCGACGGCGCTTCCGCGAGCCGGCCGACGGTCTACCGGACACTCACCGAGCTCGTCGAAGCGGGGCTGCTGCGGAAAATGGTGCTCGGCGGCCGGGCCGTCTACGAGCACGACTACGGCTACCCGCAGCACGATCACCTCCACTGCACCGGCTGCCAGACGCTGATCGAGTTTTCGAGCGCCGACCTGGGGAAGATCCTCGACGCCGTCGCCGCCCTCCATCAATTCCGCGCTCAGGGCCACCGCCTCATCATCAGCGGCCTGTGCATGAACTGCCGCTCGAATCGCAGCCGGTCGCGCCATCAGGACCGGATCTGACTGGCTCGGGTCTGGCCTTGGCCGATGCCGGCTGGCCGTGACCGATGCCGGCAGGCGGGGATTCGTGAAGGCTGGCGTTCTCGAGAGCTGCCTCACCTCCGGGCAGACGCTGCCGGAATCCCGGGCGGCCGACCGTTTCCTCAAAGCGGATGAGCGTCTCTTTCTCCCGCTCGCGGAATGGCCTCAACCCCATCCGTCACCGGGGGTTGCGGCCGATGGCGCCAGGCCTGGAGCCGCGTTGGCAGGCCGCCGGCATGCCAGTTGCTTTCTCTCTTCCCCCGCCCGCCGCTTCCAACCGCGCGAGCCCCCGCCTGCTTTCCCACCGCAACTCGGGCGTCGCTCGGGCCAGGCCTTCTGCTGGCCTCCACGAGGATCGCTCCCGTCTTCCCTGCCACGAGGTGCTCATGCTTGCCTCGCCCTCTTCCACTCTGCGCGCGTCGATCGTTAAAAGGATCGGTCGCGCGGCGCTGGCCGTCGCGTTCCTCGCGCTCGGGGGATGCTCAGCGTCATCCTCCGAAGACCGCGGGCAAGCTCCCCGGACGTTCAGCGTGCTTGCCGACTGTTTCTTCCGCAGCACGGCTGATCATCGAGAGGAGACCATCTCCGTTGACGAGGCCCACCGTCTGGCGGCCAATCCGTTCGGTATCTCCCTCCGTCGCCTCCGCGCGCTCGACGCCACAGCGGCCCATGAGCTTGCGGCCTGCCGTGGCTTCCTCCACTTCGCCGTTCTCCCGGAGCTCACCCACGCGGCCGCGGCTGAGCTAGCCGCGCACGCCGACGACCTGCGGCTCGACCGACTGGAGACGCTCTCTGCCGACACCGCCCTGGCCCTGGCGAGGCACGCGGGCACACTCCATTTGAACGGCCTGCGATCGATCGACGTCGCCACGGCCGAGGCGCTTGCCACCCACAACGGGCTGCTCGCCCTCAACGGCCTCGAAGATCCCGAAGAAGAGGTGATCCTGGCGCTCACCCGGCACCGCGGACACCTCTGCCTCAATGGTGTGACGACGCTGTCGCCCCAGGCCGCAGCCGCCCTCGCTGCCCGCCGCGGGAAGGCGAGCCTCCACGGCCTGGCATTCCTGGCGTATCAGTCGCTCGTGAGCTTTCGCCTCGACAGCAACCGATCGGGCGTCGACCTCCCCGACTGGATCCCCACAGGGCGCAGCGGGGAGATCGGCCTGGAGCCGGCCGCCTGGAAAGGAAAGGGCAAGGCGCTGCCCCGACCGCTCGCCACTCCATCCATCCTCGCCTCCATGAACGACTGACAAACCGCAACCCGTGTGGGCGGGGACGTTCAGACGTGGAGCGCGGCGGCGGCGGCGCGGGCCGGGTTGCGACGGAGCGCCTCGCGGACCGGGCCGGCGAGAAACTCCTCCACCTGGGCTGACGCCCGTCCGGCCAGCCCCTGCGACTCCATCGCGGCTTCCAGATCGACAGCCACGAAAAGCGGGTCGGCAGCGAGACGGGCCGCGAGGTCGTTCGGCTTCCCTTCGCGGATCGCCGCCGTCGTCGCGTGGCTATGAACGCGGAAGGCTTCGTGGAGCTCCTGACGGTCGCCACCGGCCTTCGTCCCCGCCATCAGGATCCGTTCCGCGGCGAGGAAGGGGAGATAGTTCTCGAGGTTCCGGCGGATCGCCCCCGGGATAACGACGAGGCCACGGGCGATGTTGGCATAGAGCACAAGCTGGGCGTCGGTGGCGAGGAAGGCCTGCGGGAGAACGAGGCGGCGCGGCGCGGAGTCGTCGAGGGTCCGCTCGAACCACTGCGTGGCTGCGGTCTGCCCGGCCGTCGCGGCCAGGCCCATCACGAACCGGCCGAGGCCGCACATCCGCTCGGCCCGCATTGGATTGCGCTTATAGGGCATCGCCGAGGAGCCGACCTGATCCTGCTCGAAGGGCTCCTCGAGCTCCCCCGAGGCGGCCGCGAGCCGGAGATCGTTGCCGGCCTTATGGGTCGATTCGGCGATGCCGGCGAGGCCCGCCACGATCTGCGAGTCGATCTTCCGGGTGTAGGTCTGGCCGGTGACGTCGTAGGAGGCGTGAAAGCCGAGCTTCCGCGACACCATCTCGTCGAGGGCACGGACTCGGGCATGATCGCCGTCGAAGAGCTCGAGGAAGCTCGCCTGGGTGCCGGTCGTTCCCTTCGCCCCACGGGCCCGGAGGAGTTGGCGACGGTGGACGATCTCCTCGAGATCGATGAGCAGGTCGTGGATCCACAGGCAGATGCGCTTGCCGATCGTGGTCGGCTGCGCCGGCTGGAGGTGGGTGAGCCCGAGGCAGACGATGTCTTTGGTCTCGGCCGCCTTGGCCGAGAGCGCCTCGATCACCCCGGCGAGCCGGGCAGCGATCAGATCGAGCGAATCGCGCATCAGCATCAAGTCGGTGTTGTCGGTGACAAAAGCGCTGGTCGCTCCGAGGTGGAGGATCGGCCGGGCCAGCGGCGCCGCATCGCCGTAGGTGTGGAGGTGGGCGAAGACGTCATGCCGCATCTGCTTCTCGTAGGCCGCCGCCTTGGCGAAGTCGATCGGCTCGAGGTTGGCCCGCAGTTGCGACAGTTGGGCCGGCGTGATCGAGAGCCCGAGTTCGGCCTCGGCCTCGGCCAGCGCCAGCCACACCTGACGCCAGGTACGGTAGCGGTTGCGATCACTCCACAGCCTGGCCATCTCGGCGGAGGCGTAGCGGGATGCCAACGGATTTTCCCACACGTCCCGATGCCCGTCCTGCTGTCCATCCGCGTTCACGTCGGCGTTCTCCTGGTCCCGTTGCCTGTCCTGCTGCCTGTTCGTGGGCCCGATCCACTCGGCGCTGCCGCCGGGCTCCCCGGCCTGCCCGCCGAGGCATCGATCCCTGGCGTCTGTCGGGCCATCATGCAGATCAACCGCTCCAGAGCCAGCCTCGCTCGCAGGCCGCGGGAAGCATCCCCTTTGAGCGATCGGTCGAGGTCGGCAAGCCGCTGCGGAAGCTGACGGGCCCGACGGCCGCCGAGTTGCTGGAGCGATTCGCGGGCTTGGGCAAGCGCCTTGGGCCACGCCGCCACGCCGGCCGACTTGAGCGCCTCGTCGAAGCTGCCGGGGCGCCCCGCGCCGGGGGGGAGCCCGAGGAGCCGGGCGGCAGCAGCGAGGCGGCGGAGGCTCGTCGCCGCTTGGGCAAACAGCGCGATCGGGTTCTCGCCGTTGGCGAGGAGATCGGCGAGCGCCGAGAGCGCCTCCGGGGCGTTCCCCGCCGCCGCGGCATCGACCATTCCCCAAGCCGAACGCTCCTGCGCGCTCCCCACCATGTCGTCGATTGCCTCCGGGGGGATCGCCTTCCCCCCCTTGCCCTGCGCTCCGGCGAGCCGTTGCACAGCCTGATCGATCTGACCGAGTTCGTTGTTGAGGCGTTCGAGGAGACGCTGCGCGGTGGCGGCCTCGAGCACGCAGCCATGCCGGGCACGGGCCCAGTGCCGCACCCAGACCGCGAGATCGATTTTCGACGGCACGGCCAGGTCGATGACCGCGTGTTGGGCGGCGAGCGCCTTCGCCAACCGCGTCGTAGCAGGAAAGGTCTTGACGTCGAGGATCACAAGCCCGCGATGGCCGCGGGGGGCGGCGCCGAGGGTCTCGAGCGTCGCGCGACATTTGGTCACGAACGGATCGGCCGAGCGGACGACCGCCACTCGCGTCGCTCCGGCAAACATCGGCACCGTCGCCGCTTCATCGAAGATGTCGCGTGGATCCTCGATCGAGTCGCCGTCGAACTCCCGCCACGCCCACGACCGGTCGGCCTCGTCGGGCACCAAGTGCCCGCGGATGAGCCGGAGAAGCTCACCGGCCAGGAAGGGCTCGTCGCCCACAAGCGCGATCACCGCCGACGGCGGTGGCGACCAGTCATCGGGGGCGCGGAGGATTTCCAGGGCGGAGCGGGATTCGGCCACGGGGGGCGCCTCGGAGGACGCCGGACCGGGGAAGACCTACGGCCCCGGAAACGGCAGCCGAGCAGTCTAGCTTTCCGTGGCAAAAGATACCCTTGACCTTGTCCGCCGCCCCGCCCAGGCCCGTTGCCTACTAGCTGCCCGTGGAAAAAGTCATCCATGACCTTTTTCCACTTGGAAAACCTCCGGTTTTCTCGAGTGCTACGCACTCGCGACCGCCTCGTGCGGTCGGGCCGTCACTTTATCCAAAGCCTGCTAGGGGAGGACCTTCACCCCGCCGAGTTTGCCGACAACCCGCGGCATTGCCACGGTGACCGGCTCCGGCGTCGTGCCGCGGCCGATGTTCCCTGCGGCGTCACTCGCCTCGACCCGGATGAAGACCCGAGCCGGTGTTCCCCGCTCGGGCTGCCAGCGGTATTCGCCCTGCGCTTCCAACCCTTCGGCGATCGTCCCCCACGGGCCGTCGGCACTTGGCGACTGGATCAGCCGGACGCTCTTGGGAACGAGGATCTGATCGCGGGCCGCCCAGCGGATGAGCACGCCCCCCGGCTCGGTGTCTTTCAGGCGCGTCGCCTCGAGAATCTCGACCTGCGGGGGCTCGTCGTCGATGCCGATCCATCCTTCCGGCATCTCGCCCGAGCGTGGCCCGCCCCCGGCGTCGGGGAGGTCGGGGACAATCTCGAGACGGAAACCGTACAGCCCGGCAGCGGGAAGAGTGACTTCGATCGGACTCTGGCCGTCGTCGTCCACGGCGCTGCGCTGCCAGGTGACACCGCCGTCGTTGGTGCTCCACAGTTCCACGCGCACCGGGATGGTGTCGGGGCGGTCGGATTGCATCTCGTAATCCCAGGTGAATCTCCGGGAGCGGACGATCTGGAGGGGGCGGCCACGGTATTCGGTGGGGAGCGCTCGCGCCACCGTCCCCGGTGCCGCAGCCTCGATCGCCGGGGTCGCGGGGGCAAGCGGCGGAGGCGCCGTGGCCCCCACCTCCGGCCGGCCACCAGAGGGCAGGCCCGCGCGACTGGCTGTCCCGACAGGACGGGCAAGCACGCTGCGGCTGTGGCCGGCTTCAGAAGGCGGGGCGACGGCCGCGGCCGGCCCCTCGCCGGCCCAACGTCCCGACGTGTCGGCCGCCCATCCCCCCGGGGGCACGGTGGCCACGTCCGAGGATGCCCCGGCCTGAGGCTCCTGCCGACTCTCCAGCTGCCGACTCTCCAGTTGGCTCGCCGCGGGCAGGGCAGGGGGGGGCGCTGAAACCACCGCGGAGGATGACTGCCCGGGCAACGCCGGGACACCGATCTCCGCCGCGAGCGTGCCCTGCTCGACACCAGGGTCGGCAGCCTCCATCGTGAACTGCTTCACGGTGCGATGCCCGGCGGCATCGCTGATCGCGATCCGCACCGTGAGGGCCTCGACCTTCTCGCCTGCCCACCAGATCTCCTCGCCGAGGAGATGCGCCGGGGACTCGCGGGAGAGGATCGCCTCGGCGGCGATCTTTTTCCAGGTCGGCTCCGCTTTCGTCTGATACTCCACCACCATCTTCGGGAGGTCGAGCGTGTCGTCAGCGGCCGCGTAGCGACAGACGATCTCGCCGTCGTTGCCCCGCCACACCCGGGCCGTGACGCGCGGCGCGGCGGCATCGACGAGGACGCGCATGTCGGGCCCCTCGCCCCCGCGCTGTCTCCCCTTGCCATCGATCGCCCGAAGTCGAAACCAATACTCCCCGTCGGCCACGGCCCTGTAGACGATCGACCCAGCCTCCGGCCCGGCCTCGCCGGCCTGCTCCCAGGTCGCCCCGAGATCCTTCGAAGCCTGAAGGAGGACCCGCGCCGCGGCGTGGTCGGCCTGCTGTGACGGCGCTACCTTAAAGGGGATCGCGAAGGTCGTGTTCGTCGTCCGGACCAGATCGGGAAGCCTCGGGGCCGGAGAAAGCTCCTCCCCCCAGGCGCGTCCCAACAGCCCCAGCAGACAGACCGCCATCAACCCAGGAAGCCTCCGGCAATGGATGGCTCCACGGCCGTTCCCGGCGACGAACTGGCGAAAGTGTCTGCTGGTCGATCGCATGCCGCTGAATCGTCAACGCCGCGACGGCACGTCCCGACTTTTGGGAATGACGGGTAAAGTCCCCCCAGATTCACATCCGCACGCGCTCGGTGACTCAAACTGGGAAACCGGCAGGGTTTGGGGGAAGAGGCGGTTTTCGTGCTGGACCGGGTGATCCGCCGACTGCCATAATCCGCGCTGCTCCGCAGCCGTCGCCCCGGTGTTTTTCCGGTCCGAGCCCCCTCTTCCCAGCCCCCCCCTCTCACCAGCCCCCCTTGCTGACGTGTTCTCCCCCGAAACCTCGCTCCGCGACCTCGCCGGCCTGGCGGCGATCCTCGTTGGCGGACTTCTCGCCCTCATCGTCGCCCTCAGGGCCCTCCAGTCGTGGGTCAGGCGGGCGCAGCAGGATCAATCGGAGTCCGGTCGTGGCGATTGGGAAAACGCGCTGGCCGGCTACAAAAATCTCCGCGATCAGGGTGTTTTGAGCGAAGCGGAATACCGAAAAATAAGAACGCTCGTCGAACCGCACATGCAGAAGCCGGCTCCCGGAGGCACCCCGCCGCCGGCCAAGCCGCTTCCGCGGACGGGGCACGGCGACTGACGAAGATCTGCCCGCGACCGATTCACGCCCAACCGCAGTCCGAAAGGGAATTACCGACATGCCATCAGGGAAGGACGTCAACAACCTCGGTCGCCGCGGGGCGGGTGGAACGACGAAGAAGAACGCGTTCTGCTCATTCTGCCGCAAGAGCTACCGAGACGTCGGCCCGTTGGTGGAGGGCCCCGGGGATGTGTACATCTGCGGCGAGTGCATCGAGCTTTGCCAGTCGATCCTCGATCAGGAGAAGAAGCGCCGCGGCACGAGCAAGCAGCTCTTCACCTCGATCCCGTCACCGCGTGAGATCGTCGGCCATCTCGACGAATACGTCATCGGGCAGGAGCACGCCAAGCGGGTGCTCGCCGTCGCCGTCCACAGCCACTACAAGCGTCTGACGCTCGGCAGCGAGGGCTCTGATGTCGAGGTCGAAAAGTCGAACATCCTCCTCCTCGGCCCCACCGGCTGCGGCAAGACGCTCCTTGCCAAGACCCTCGCTCGGGTGCTCAATGTGCCGTTCGCGATCGGTGATGCGACCACGCTCACCGAGGCCGGCTACGTCGGTGAGGACGTGGAAAACCTCCTCCTCAAGCTCCTCAATGCTGCCGACTTCGACATCGAAGCCGCCCAGCGCGGGGTGCTCTACATCGACGAGATCGACAAGATCGGCAAGACGAGCCAGAACGTCTCGATCACCCGTGACGTCTCCGGCGAGGGGGTGCAGCAGGCGCTCCTCAAGATGCTCGAAGGAACCGTTGCCAACGTGCCGCCGCAGGGTGGCCGCAAGCACCCCGAGCAGCAGTACATCCAGATCGACACCTCGAACATCCTCTTCATCTGTGGCGGCACGTTCGTGGGGATCGACAAGATCATCGCCAAGCGCCTCGGCAAGCGGACGATCGGCTTCGGGCAACCGACCGGACACAAGGGAGAGGCAACCCTCGCGGAACTGCTCCCGCAGGTCGATTCCGACGACATTCTCGAGTTCGGGCTGATTCCCGAGCTCGTCGGCCGTCTCCCGGTGATCTCGTCGCTCAAGCCACTCGACGAACCGTCGCTGGTGAAAGTGCTGAAAGAGCCCAAGAACGCGCTGGTCAAGCAGTATCAGAAGCTCTTCGGGATGGAAAACTGCCAGCTCGAGTTCACCGACAACGCCCTCTCCTCGATCGCCCGTCGGGCGATGCGGAAGGACACCGGCGCCCGTGGCCTGCGGTCGATCATCGAGGACGTGATGCTCGACGTGATGTTCGATCTTCCGGAACACTCCGGCAGCTCGTACGTGATCACGGAGCGGAACGTCGACGACAAGGAGCCGGTCCTGCCGGCCCGGGACACGCCTCGCCACAAGTCGGCCTGACGCGGCGAGGGACACCAGCAGGGTTCGCGAGTGCCGGGTCGGCACGGGCGCACAGCCTCGCTCTGCAGCGAGGGGTCGCCCGTGCTCCGAGAGCCGGCGTAGCCGACAAGCGGAGCCATGGATGGCGGAGCGCAGGCGGGTCCGAGTGAGCGGAGGCCTGGAGGGCCGTAGCGAACGTCCGGCGACGGGGCACGGGCGACCCCGAAGCCACGCTTGGCTCGCTCAGGAAGAGGCGTCGGCAAGCCTGATGAGGGCCGCGATCCCGCGGTCGAGCATCCGGTCGGTGACGGTGTAGGCGATGCGGAAGTGGGTGTCGGCGGAGCCGAAGACGCTCCCAGGAACCACGATCAGCTTCTCCTGCTCCGCCGCAATCTCGGCAAACCGCTTCCCCGAGCCGCCGGGCGCCTCAGGGTAGAGGTAGAAGGCCCCGCCCGGCTTCACGAAAGAATAGTGGCCGGCGATGCCCGCCATCAGCTTGTCGCGCTTCCGCTTGCACTCGGAGAGGGGGACATCCATCGGGGCGTCGATCGCGGCGATCGCTCCCCACTGGCCGATCTGCGGGGCACAGACGAACGTGTACTGCTGCAGCATCGTGCAGGCATCGATGATCTCGGCAGGCCCGTGGACCCACCCCACCCGCCAGCCGGTCATCGCATGCGACTTCGAGAAGCCGTCGATGACAACGATGGCGTCGCTGTGCGCGGCCGGCGAATGGAAGGGCTCGTCATAGCAGTAGGAGCGGTAGAGCTCGTCGCTGATGAGCGTCACGCCCGTCTGCTCGGCAAGCCGGGCGAGGTCGCGCACGGTCTCGAGCGGAGCAACGAACCCGGTCGGATTCGACGGCGTGTTGAGGAGGATCGCCTTCGTCCGCGGTGTGATCGCCGCCGCCACTCGTTCGACATCGATGGAAAACGACGGCGAGGTGTCGACGATCACGCAGGTGCCGCCGAGGAATTCGACGAGCGGCCGATACATCACGAAGGCCGGCTCGAAGAGGATCACCTCGTCGCCGGGATCGATCATGGCCATGAGCACGAGGACCAAGGCGCCGCTCGAGCCACTGGTGACACAGAGCTTCCGCCCGGGCTGCCCCAGCTCTTCGCGAACGGCTCCCTCGAGCCGTTCGCGGAGCTGCGGGATGCCTTGGGTCTGCGTGTAGCCGCTCTTTCCGGCGTCGATGGCAGCCTTGGCCGCCTCGCACGCCGCCACCGGCATGGCGAAGTCGGGCTGGCCGATCGCCAGATTGATCGGGTCGTCGAGCCGCGCGGCAAGATCGAACGCCTTCCGGATCCCGGAGGAATCGAAAGCGCTGGCCCGCCGCGAGACGATCGTCCGCCGCACGGATGCCGGGGTGTTCACTTGGCGTCCTTGAAGATCTTGGCGAGTTCCTCACCGAGCTTCTCGCCGCGGACATCCATCGACACGACCTTGCCGTCCCGGCCGACGAGGATCACGGTGGGGATGCCGGTGATGCCGTAGTACGCGGCGAGCGGATGCTGCCACCCCTGACCCTCGGGCTGCTCGAAGAGGATCGTCCAGGGGATCTCCTTCTCCTTGAGGAAGGCTTCGAGGGCATCACGGTCGGTGTCGAGACTGATCCCCACCACCTCGAATCCCTTGTCGTGGTACTTCTCGTAGGCAGCCAGAACGTTTGGCATCTCGGCAATGCACGGCCCGCACCAGGTGGCCCAGAAGTCGACGAGCACGACCTTGCCAGCGAGCGTCTTCTGGTCGAATGCTTGGCCATCGAGGTTCGTGCCGCGGATCTCCATCTCGTTGCCGATCAGGCCGAGGCGGCGGAGCATGCCGGCCATGCCCTCTCCCATCGCCTTGATCTGCGGATTGCTGCTCTTCACGAACGCCCCGCCGAAAGCGGCGTAGGCCTTGCCGGCCGCTTCGCTTCCCTCCGGCATGTGCTCCAGAGCGCCAGCGAACTGCATCGCAAACTGCGCGATCGCCCCGTCATCAGGGTCTTTCTCGAGCAACGCGTTGATCCGAGTGACGACGGATTCCGCCCCGGTGACGTCCTGGTCTTTGAGGATCTTCTGCGCATCGCCTACCAGAACGATCTGCGCGGCCTCGGCGGCGAGTTCGGCATCCCCACCACTGACGAGCGTCTCGGCGAACTCGTCGAGGGTGGCCTCGGCATCGCGAT
The DNA here is from genome assembly GCA_945860405.1 of Candidatus Kuenenia stuttgartensis. GTDB lineage: Bacteria > Planctomycetota > Planctomycetia > Pirellulales > UBA1268 > QWOP01. Next base: position 30,957 of record CAMARC010000005.1, read on the forward strand.
CGCCAAGCCGGGCAAGCAAGGTCAGGCTTTGGAGCTTCATCCGCGAAGCCCGCGCCCGGGCCTCGTCCTTCGGCCCCGTCTGATCGAGGATCTTGTCGGCCACGGTGACCGAGGTCTTGGCCACCTTGCCGAGAAACGCCTCGGCCTGCTGGCGGCTGGTCGGCTTGAAGTTCGTCTTGTGGAGCTTGTCGATGAAGGCGAGCAACTCCTCGGGAGTTCCGTCCGGAACCTCACCGATCTCGGGGATGCCGTTAGCTTCCCCCTTCTTGGCCGCGGTTGGATCGGCGATGTCGTCGACCACCACCTGGGCCGAGAGGCTCCCACCGGTCGCCAGGATGATCCCCGCGGCGCAGAGGATCGCTTGACCGGCGCGACGGGAACGGGCCATCGGGAAAAACATGAAAACCTCGAGGGGATTCGCTCCCGAGGGGAGCAGGTGTTGAGTTGGCCTTGCGGACGACCCGTCGATCGTAACGGGCTCGGGCGGCACGGGGCAATCCGACCGGCAGCGCGGATTTCCGCTGGCGTTGGCCGAATGGGCGGCTGCGGGGTTGAAAACCGGGATCGGCGAATCGTTTTTCGCCTGGCAGATGGGGGAAAATCTTCCCCGCCGACGGCCGCAGCGACCGGGCCGCTGGCGACATCGGCCGGCCCGGCGGCCCCTCGTCGACGATCAGCCGATCAGTGGACGATCGTGCGAAACCGCACGAATCCGCCCTGGCCCGGAGCGAGCGTCCCCTTGAAGGTCCAGGAGACGAGCGTGGCGCCGTCATCCCCCTTCGAGGTGGAGATCTCTGCCGGGAGATTCGATACCGGGCTTCCTTCGATCACAGCCAACCGGCCGGGGACGGCATCGACGAGCGTGATGTCGGTGAGAGGACGGTCGCCGGAGTTGAGGAGGAAGATCGTGAAGTCGAGCTCCTCGCCGGGGCGGGCGGTATCGCTGCCGGCCCGCTTGGAGAGGGTGAGCTCGCAGCGGCCCGGAGACTCGAGGCGGAGCGTGGCCACGCCGTGATCGACGGCGAGCACGTCGGCGGCCTCGCCATTGACGGTCACCTGGGCCCCCGAGACACACATCCAGGCCAGCGGCACGTCGATCTTCCGCGCCAGCCGCGGCGCCTGCACATTGTGGACCTTCTCGGCAGGGAGGTCGAGCGCGACGGCGACCGGGCCGTCGACCCCTTCCTTGAGCACCGGCGGCTGCACCTTGTCGACGGCCAGCACGGGAATCCGGTCTTCGATGGCGATGCCCGGCTGGGCCAGCTTGGCGGCGACGATCTGGGTCTGCTGGGTCTTGTCGCGGACCGACTGGCCGACCGCGCCCGACGCGGCGATGGTGTCGAGAGCGACGCCGCGCGGACCGGTGGGGACGGCGTCCTCGAACGGACGGATCACCCGCCGGACCGACGAGAACCGCGGTGCGTAGACGCAGGTGCAATTGGAGGCGACGACGCAACTCTCCGCTTCCAGGCAGGCCTCGTCCTCAGGCGCGGGGCCGGGCCCATCGGCGCGGTAGCGGGCGACCGTGTCGCCGGAGGTGAGGTTGCCCAGGCGAGTGCGGCCGCGGGGTACGGCCGGCTTGCCGTGATCACCGCCGTCACAGACAAGACACGGCCCGATGACCGGGATGGCAATCGTGGGAACGATGGGGCCGCCGCAGCCAGCCTGGCATTCCCCCCCCTGGCAGCCAGCGGAGGCATGGGCTCCGCGAATCCGACAAGCGTGCAGCCGGCAGCGCGGCGAACCGCAGCCCCCCTCACGAGTGCCATGGGGGGCGTTCTGTTGGCATTCGGGCCCCTGGCAGACGCCGCCACCGATCGCGGTGGCATCGGCTGGCAGCGGCGTTGCCCCACCGGCTTGGCCGAGACGGGGCAGGGAAGGGGAGGGGAGTTCGAGTCCGGTTGAGTGCACCTCGCCATCCCGGATCGTCGCCGCGATGCGGGGCAGCTCGGAGGCGGCCGCGGCAGCGGCACGATCCTCAGCACTGCGCACGGCCGCAGATTCTTCGGCGTCGGAAGGCTGGGCGACGGCAGCAGAGGCGATGGCGGCAGGGAGCGGCATCACGGCAGCCACGGGCACCGTGAGTGACATCGAGCGGCACGACGCCAGGAGGACGGCGCCCGCGGCGACGGCCAGCCAGCGGACAGTCTGGCCGGGACGGTGAGCAGGTGGCTGGGACGACCTCATGGCACCACTCCCGGGGCAGGCAGCCGATTGCCCAAAACGATCTCGGCGACCGGGGCCCCGAGCGTGGCGGCGATCTCGCGCGGATCGTCGCAAGGGCGGACGTCGAAGGAGTTGGCCGCGGAGATGTCGGCGACGTCCGGGTCGCAGGCCATGTAGACGATCCGTTCGACGTGCGCCCCATCGAGTGCCTGGACGAAGTCGTTCTCGTCGATCACCAGCTCGACCGGAAAGCGGTGATCCATGCCCGGGGGCGTGGCAAGTCGGGCGAGGATGCGGATCGTCGGATAGACCTCGAGCCCCTCGTAGCCCGGCACCCCGCCGAGACGCACCCGGTAGGTGCTCCCCACCAACAGCGACGTCCGGAACGGAGCCGCGGCGGGGGGCGACCAACCGGCAAAGGTCTCGACGGAAACCGTCATTCCCTTCGGCCCCTGGATCGAGACCGGCTGGAGCGCCGCAGCCAGAGAGGCCTCCGGAAAGGGACCGGCCTGCGGGTGTCCTTGGGCGCCAATCGCTCCCGGCAAGAGTCGGCTGGCGAGTGAATCCATCTGCTCTTCCGGCCCCGCGTCGCCGCCCTGCAACGGCAACGCGATTCCGGTGAAGCAGGCGGTCGCCAGCAGCCCTCGGACAACCCGCAGCACGGTCCCTGACCGGACAGCCCTTCGGGACAACGCCCCGACTGGGTTCCACCGCGTCGTCGATCCGGCCGTGCATCCGGTGGAGCGGTGGGTGTTCATGGCATCAACACGAAAGGGGGAAAGAACGGACGAAACGATCGACACCGAACGCTGAGCCTGGCCTCCACGACCACCGGGAGCTTCTTTCCCGGCGACCTTCCCTGGACCGGTCAGGTGACCGGTCCAGGGGTTGGTCGATGTGATTCAGGGGATGAAGTCTTCCGGGGCCGGCGGGCACTCGCCGGCGGCGGTGTCGGGATCGGGCCCGCCGTTGCCGACGTACCGGAGACGATCTTCGTCGGGCTGACGGAGCCGGATGTTCGGCACGTCCGACCGCTCCGCGATGTAGGCCCGGTGGGCCGGCTTGGGGTAGCTCAAGCCCGGAGACTGCTGGACATGGAGTTTGATATCCCTGGTCGGCGGCGGGATGTGGTGCTTGGTGTGATTGGTGATCGTGTGCTTCCTCAGACCGGCGGGCACCCCCAGCGGGATGTGGGCCGGGCCTGGGAGGCCGATCGGCGTCCCGGTGATCGGATAGCCGTAGGTCGGTGCCGTCATCCCGGCGAGGAACGCCGGCGGTAGCTGCGAGGGATCACCGCCACAGGGCATTCCCAACGGCATCGGATTGGCCGCAGAAGCGCCCGGCATCCCGGCTCCACCATCACCGGCCAGGGCCCCAGCCCCCTTCCCGGGAGACTGCAGATCCTTGTTGCCGATGCGGATGATCGCGAGGATCGAGCCCCGGCGATCGGCCTCGACGACCGGATCGCACCCCGGATCGAGACGCGTGCTGACGAGCGTTTCCACGCCGGCAACCGCCAGTTCCTGGTACTCCGGGTCGGGAAGGTAGACGACCTTCGTCACGAAGTTGCCGCTCGTGACCTGATCGAGATCCTCGTCGGTGAGCTGGAACGGGATCGCGTTGTGGGCGAGGAACGCATCCGTCCGCGGAGTGACGGGGGCCACTTCGAGCGTCGGGTAGAGCTCGAGCCCTTCCTGACCGGGGATGTCGGTGAGCTTGAGGCGGTAGATGGCCCCCTGGACGAAGTCGTAGCGACCGGGCGTCACGAGCGGCTCGGAATCGAAGCCACCGAACTCCGTGACATCCCAGTGGACCTGCATCCCATCGGGGCCGATAAAGCCGATCTGGGAAGCGGGGAGGTTCATCCCGTAGCCGGGCCCTCCCATCCCACCGGCATCGACGCCGTTGGCGGCCATCATTTCCTCGTAGCCGACCGGGGAGATCACCCCGGGGCCAGGCCCCTCCACGCCGGGGCCGGGATGCTGGAGCATCGCCGCCGGCGGGAGCACGTTCGTGTGCGGCGTGGCGACCGGACGGATCTGGGCCAGTCCGGTGAACGGTGAGTTCGCCGGGATGTGGCAGCCGGTCAGCGAGGCTGCCAGCGACAAGCCGACGAAACCCTGCAGATGTCGTTTCACCATCGGATCACCTCCTCTAGCCTGCGGACGATTGGCCGCATGTCCCGGTCGGTCGGGGAAGCCCCTGTGCGGATCGCTGCTGGTCGTGTCTGAACGTCCTGCCACGGCGGGAATCCGCCGTGGGCAGGCCGGGGGGGCTTCCGTACACTCGCGCCTTGCGGCATCCGTTACCGGGGCCGCTGGCAGAAGTCACCACCCGCCCCAATGGATTCGACTTCCGGGGACGGATTCTTTGGCAAAACCCTCAAAGTCGTGACGACCCCACCAACCGACACCCGCCACAGATTCCCCGGATTCCGCCGGCGCGCGCCGGTGTGGATGGCGATCCCGATAGGCCTGGCAATGTGCGTCGTGTCGGGGGTTTCGGTGACCGGCCAACCGCCGGCGGGCAGCGTCTACCAGCGTTTGACTCCGGCCACGGCTGAGCCGGCCGCGGAGTTGGCCCCAGACTCCCCGGCTACCGCTGCCCCCCCACTCCCGCTTCCTCTTCCATCCTCCGCGTCAGCCACCCCCGAATCGGCTGCCGAACAGGCCGGACGGGCGGAGCGGGTGGTCGCCGCCGCCTTGGCTGGGCTCTCCCGGGTGCCGTCGGTCTCAGCCCGCGTCCGGCACCTCGTCCGGGTCGACGACATGGTGCTCAAGGGGAGCGGGCGCTACGTCCAGTCAGGGGTGGGGGAGGATCAACGCTACCGGTACGAATACCGCCTCAGCGCCACCGACGAGGAGTTCGAGATCCTCGACGTCTGCGACGGGCTGTTCGCCTGGAACTTCCGCCGCATCGGTCAGAATCCCCCCCAAGTGGAGCGGATCGACGTCCGCCGCATCCGCGAGCGGCTCGAGACCCTCGGCATCGCCCACCGCCAGGATCAATCGGCGTACCTCGGCGGCGTGCAGCGCCACCTCGGCCTCCTCCGCCAGTATTTCCGGTTTGCGTCGATCACGTCGGCGGTGATCGACGATGTTCCGGTGTGGCTCATCGAGGGGACCTGGGATCGCGACACTCTCGCCTGGATCGTCAAGGAGAAGGCGGAGGCGATCAAGAGCGAGGCGGGGGTCGCGCCGAACGAACTCCCCGACGGCATGCCGTACAGCGTTCGACTCTCGATCAGCAAACGAGAACTCTTTCCCTGCCGGATCGAGTGGCTCGCCGTGCCGGGCAAGCGGCCAACCTCGCCGGCGGCGCTGCAGGTGGTGGCCATGATGGAGTTGTACGACGTCCGTATCGGCGATCCGGTCGACGTGTCGGCGTTCGTCTACAAGCCGGCCACGGAGGGGCTGACCGACATCACCGACGCCTACCTGCCGCAGGTCCAGCCGCTGCGGCAGTGACGGCCGGTCAACCGGCGCCGCTCCATCCCGCCGCGACGAGCCGGACGGCGGCATCGATCGCCGCTTCCATGCTCGTCGAATCGGCATCACCGCGACCGACGATGTCGAACGCCGTGCCGTGGGCGACGCTCGTCCTCACCAGCGGCAGACCGAGCGTGATGTTCACCGCCCGGTGCATGCCCAAGAGCTTGACTGGAATGTGCCCCTGATCGTGGTACTGGGCCACGATCCCGTCGAAGCCCCCGCGGGCGGCGCGGAGAAAGAGCGTGTCGGCGGGGAAGGGGCCTGCGGCCTCGATTCCGGCAGCGCGCAGCGCGGCGACCGCCGGGGCGATGATCCGCGTCTCCTCATCGCCGAACAGCCCTCCCTCGCCCCCATGGGGATTGAGGGCTGCCACCCCGATCCTCGGGCGCCGTCCAAGCAGCGCCACGAGGAGGGAAGCCAATCGCTCCCCCGCGGCAACGATCCCCGGGGTGGAGAGCCGCTCGATCGCCGTGGCGAGCGACTCGTGGAGCGTGACATGGACGACCCCGAGCGGACCATGCACCAAGCCATCCGTGGTCGGCGGGAGCCAGAGCATCATCGAGGCAGCGGCGTCGGGGAGCCCGCAGGCTCGCGCCAGCCATTCGGTGTGCCCGGGGACGTGGTGCCCCGCGGCGTGAAGCGCTTCCTTGTGGAGCGGCCCGGTGACGAGGGCGCCGCGGCGACCGGCGCCGTGCACGAGCCGAAAGGCCTCCTCCAGCGCCCCCACCGCCGCCCGACCACCGGCCGCGGAGATCCGGCCACGGGGAACGGCCTCTTCGGCGCTGTTCGGCTCGACGACGAGCACCGTCTCGGCGGTCGAGGGGCGCAGGTCGTCCGCCGCCACCCGCTCCACCGCCAGCCGCGGCAGCGACCTCACCGCTCGCAGCACGTCGCGGAGCAGCTCGGCCCTGGCCACGACGCGGAGCCTGGCGCTGGCATGGGCCGTGGTCCTGCTCCACGCGCCGAGAACGACCTCGGGGCCGATCCCGGCAGGATCACCGCACGTCAGGCAGACGAGCGTGGGGCAGGGGGGAGGCGGGGCAGGGGAGTGGCCGGTGGCAGGCAAGGCAAAAGCTTCGGCATGGGGGAAGGCCGACGAGGAGAAGAAAAGCCTCACTCCGCGGCCTGAACAGGCGACTCGTGTCGAGACTGACCCACCAGCCTATAGTTTCCTCCTCCTGTCCACACCCATGCCCTTCCCGAGGAGCGTCCCAGGCGATGGAACGTGTCTACTCCCGTGCCGCGATGTTTGCCGTGGCCCTGATGCTGGCGACGGCGCTGCTCGGACTGTGGATCGGCGACCTCCACGGCCA
>CAMARC010000006.1 GCA_945860405.1 Candidatus Kuenenia stuttgartensis
GCGACGCCGACGCGATCGTGCTGGAGGAGCTCGACCGTGCCGGGCTGATGCGGAAGGTTTCGCAGGCGTTTGCCGTCCTCCTTCCGGTGCAAAGCGTCGGGGTGATGGGGGACGCGCGGACCTACGACGAGGTCCTCGCCGTCCGGTCAGTCGAAACGGAGGACTTCATGACCGCCGATTGGTCGCACCTGCCTTACGACGTCCTGGCGCGGATCTCAACGCGGGTCATCAACGAGGTTCGCGGCATCAATCGCGTCGTCTACGACATCTCGTCGAAGCCGCCGGCCACGATCGAGTGGGAGTGAGGGCCGACGGCCCTCTCAGACGGCACGCTTCCGAGTGGCGAGAGGGTGGCGCGAGAGTGGCCGATGCCCTTCCAGCCCGATGACACGGATCCACAGCCCGGCACGCTCGAAGTCGTCCTCCAACTCGTTGAGCTTCTCGAGCACGCTGTGATCGACCAGCCTGGTTCCCTCGAGATTGACGATGATGTTGTTGCCGTCGAGAAGCCCGAGCTTCTCGATCTGGCCACGGAACGGGATCCAGTTGCTGAACACGGCCGATCCGACTGCATCGATCTGGATCGTCGTGTCGTCGATGACGCGAATCTCGAGGAACGGCTTGAACATCGTTCTCAGCGGGAGGCCATGGATGGCGTGAATGACGAACTTCGTCGCCACCCCGATGGCCACGCCGAGGAGGAGATCGGTCGCCAGAACGCCGATGATCGTGCCGAGGAAGATCACCATCTGCTCGCGTCCGATCCGCCAGATGCTGATGAACTCGGCTGGCGACGCCAGTCTGAATCCGGTGTAGACGAGCATGGCGGCCAGGGCGGCGAAGGGGATGGCGCGGACCAGCCAGGGCACCAGCGCCACGAACGCCAACAGGAAGATTCCGTGCCAGAAATCGGCAAACCGTGTCCGTGCCCCGTTGTCGATGTTCGCCTTGCTGCGGACGATCTCGGAGATCATCGGAAGCCCGCCGATCGACGCGGCCACCACGTTGGCAGCCCCGACGGCCACGAGGTCACGGTCAAGGGTCGTCTTCCGCTTCCAGGGATCGACCATGTCGATCGCCTTGGCGCTGAGGATCGACTCGAGGTTACCCACGAGGGCGAACATAACGAGCCATTTCAACGATGTCCCCAGGTGAGCAGCGTCGGTGAAGGCTGACACATCCGGGAATGTCACCGCCGTGCTGAGCCGCGCCGGGACGTTGAGGAGGAACTGCGGCCCGAGCGGGTACTCATGCTCGCCGAACACGTAGGAATGCTCCTGGCTCAACCCGAGCCCGAGGGCCATCGGCACCGCCACGATCAAGACGATCAATTGGGCCGGCACCCGCTTCAGCCAACACTCCGGAAGACGGTTCCTGACCCAGGGCATCGCCACCAGGATCGCCAAACTCGTGAACCCGACCAGGGCGATCGCCGGATTGAGACCGAGGAACGTCTCTGGCAATTCGCGGAGGATTTCGAACGGCTCGGCAGCAGCCTTCTCCCCGAGCATCACGGGAAACTGCTTGAGAATGATGATCACACCGATCGCGGCCAGCATCCCGTGAACGACCGCGGTGGGGAAAAACTCGCCGACAACGCCGGTACGGAGCAAGCCGAAGATCACTTGCACGATCCCGGCCGCGCAGCCCACCGCGAGCGTCAATCGATAGGCCTCGAGGTCCTTCGCCGGGTCTTGGCCCCCTGTGAACCCGAAAGCCTGCATCGCCCCCAGGACGATAACGATCAAGCCCGCTGCGGGCCCTTTGATAGTGAGTTCGGAATTGCTGATGAAGGGCGTCAGGCACGCCCCGACGATGGCGGTGAAGACACCGGCGACCGGCGGAAAACCCGAGGCGACTGAAATCCCCAGGCACAGCGGCAACGCGATGAGGAAAACCAGAAACCCGGCCGTCATGTCCTCGCGGATCCACCGACGAAACCCGTCGGCGTCCCCGCGAGGCGCGGCGGCGGGGTCACTCGGAGTCGCACCAACAATAGGGAGCTCAGGCACGGTCTCATCCCCGCAGGCGAATGGAGGAAAATAGGTCGGTTCACCCCGTCTCGGGTGCAATCCGCAGGGACATCCGCCGGGCCGTGGGGCCACCACGCCTACAACTCTGCAAGCCGCGGGCTTCAGGGTCTGCTTCAGGGTCTACAGACTGCTGGAGCATCCACCGGCACCTGTGATTGTGGTATTCTAGTTGAGATTCAGAGGCCTCGGAAGAAACACCATGCATGTCGCTATCGTCGAGGACGACCCTGTCATCGCCAAGGCCGTGGCCACGGCGGTGCGGGAGGCCGGCCATGAGTGCACGTGGGTCCCCGACGGTGAGACGGCAGTCCGGCAAAACACGCTCCTCTCCAACGATGTCGTCATCCTCGATGTCATGCTCCCCAAGATGAGCGGTCTCGAGGTGCTCAGTGCAGCCCGCGATGCCGGCGTGAAAACACCGGTGATCCTCCTCACGGCTCTCGGCACCGTCACCGACAAGCTTTCCGGCTTCCGCTCAGGTGCCGACGACTACCTCGTCAAGCCGTTCGCGATCGACGAGCTCCTTGCCCGGATCCAGGCGATCCACCGCCGCACGTCCAACAAACCGACGATGGAGATCGAGGCTGGTCCCCTCCAACTGAGCCTGTCGACAAAACGGCTTTCGCTCGATGGACGGACGATTGATCTGACGCCGACGGAGTTCAGCATTCTCGAACTGCTGATGCGTTTCAACGGGCAGGTCGTGACCAGAAAGATGCTCTGCGAGCATGTCTGGGCTTTCGACTGGGACGGCCCGACGAACGTCATCGAGGTGCACATCAACAGGCTCCGCGGCAAGCTCGACAAAGGGCGCGCGGATTCTTACATCCAAACCATCCGCGGACGAGGCTATGCCCTGGCCATCGATTGACGTGCCTTTCTTCCGGTGCATTCCCTGGGGATCGCTCCGCGTCCGCCTCACGCTCCTCAACTCGGCGGCCGTTCTCCTGGCGATGCTGATCCTCCTCTTCGCCGTGCGCATCGGGGTGCGGACTGCCTTGTTCAAGGAGACGGAGCAGACGCTTCTCGGCGAGGTCCGCGAGGTGGCAATGTCTCTCGAGGAGTACTACCCGAAATCCGGCAGCTTTGTTGCCAGTCGCGATCTGCTGGTCGCAGAGCTCCGCCGCAAGGCCGAGAGCCATCGTGACCGCTCCTGGTTTCTCCAGCTCCTCGAAAAAAACCAGCACGGCACGAACACGGTCTGGGCCAGTGACAATTGCCCCGAGGAGATCCTCACCGAGCCAATCGACGAGGCCGTGACGGAGAAGGTCAAGCGGGCGGCCAAGCACCGGTGGGCCAGGACATTCATCGACACGATCGACCGGCAGAGGCTTTATGTCCGCATCGGCATGCCCGACGCGGTCATCGAGAAGGATGTCGACAACCTGACCTGGTTTCTTCTCCCCATCGGCATCGGATTCACCCTCCTCACGCCGCTGGCGGGATACTGGCTGGCCCTGAGGGCCACCCAGCCGATCGCCGGCATCCTCAAGACCGCCGTCAAGCTCAAGCCCACCAAGCTCGGCGACCGCCTCCTGACCCGGGGCACAAACGACGAGCTCGACCAGCTTTCGGCCACGATCAACCGTCTCCTCGATCAGGTGGCGCGGCACGTGGACCGGCAGCAGCAATTCGTCGCCGACGCCGCTCATGAGTTGCGCGGCCCTCTGGCGGCGATGCAGAACACGCTCGAGGTTGCCACCGCCAACAATCGGAGCCTCGATTCCTATCAGGGAACCATCGAAGAGGCGCTCGGCGAGACCCGCCATCTCACCAAACTCACGAACGATCTCCTCCTCCTGGCCGAGGTCGGCAACAGCCTTGGCTCGGTATTCAACGAGGCCTGCGACCTAGGGGATGTGGCGCGGCAGACGGCCGCGATGTTCGGGGGAACGGCCGAGGAGCGATCGATCGAGTTGACGATCCAAACCAGCGGAGAAGCGATCGTCCGCGGCGACGAGCGGCAGCTCCGGCAGGTGATCAGCAACCTCGTCGACAATGCCCTCCGCTTCACCCCAGACGGCGGGCGCATCGACCTCTCCGTCGAGTCGAATCAGGCGGCCCACGAAGCGATCGTGACCGTGGCCGACAGCGGCCGTGGCGTCGAGCCGGAGCATCTCGAGCGGGTGTTCGATCGATTCTTCCAGGCGGATGCAGCCCGCGATCGCAGCGACATCAAGCGGGGCGGCGGCCTGGGGTTGTCGATCTGCCGTTCGATCATCGAACGCCACGGCGGGCGAATCAGCCTCGACAGCCCAGGCGTCGGCCGGGGCGCGACCGTGAGGGTCATCGTGCCACTCCGGCTGGTGCGCCGAAAGCCCCTGTAACGTCGTTGCTTCCCACCGCGACGGATTGCCACGGCCGGTCCACCACGGCCTTTCTCCCGACGCCAGGCACTCAGGCACGATCGTGGCACAGCGTGCCCGACGGCCTTCGACCACGCGGCGCATCCGTGCCCAGGGACTCTGGGGAGGCGGGGCAGGGGGGGGGATTTCTCCAGTCTCCCCAATCCGTCATCGCTTCACCAATCGTCAAGGTCGCCCACCGACTCTGACGATCAAGCAGACATTGCACCCGGAGATTCCCGCCATGGTCCACGGCCCTCCCAAATACCGGCCGCCCCCAAGCGGGTGGGTTTGCGGTCTGGGAACGGCCGCCTTGGCACTTCTTGCGCCCCTCGTGACGGGCGTGGGGCTCCTGGCGGCTGCCGAGCCCTATCTGGTGATCGCCGAGACCGACGACGCGCCGGCCCTCACGCTTCCGAGCGTCACCGCCGGCTTCGATTCGTTTGACGACGTGAGCGAGGCCTTCGAGGACGACCGGAAGAAAGTGGCCGCCCTCGAAAAGCGACTCGCGGAGCTCGAAAAGAACGGGGCCGCGAAGGTCGAATCGATCCCCGCTCCCGACCCCAAGCCGGCCGGCAAGGATGCGAGCGCAGAGGACGCCAAGAAAGATGACAAGAAGGACGAAAAGAAGCCGGAGGAGCCCTACGAGGTCGGCAGTGACCTGGGGATGACGGCGAAGTGGAATTACGGTCTCCAGGCGGAAAGCGCTCACCAGGACTTCCGCGTCAAAGTGGGCGGCCGGATCCAGATGGACCAGGTGGCGTTTACGGAGGGCCCCGGCCCAGCCCAACCCCAAAATCAAGGCGGCCTGGCACCACTGCTCCGAGACGCGATCGACTTCCGTCGCGCCCGGCTCCGCGTCGACGGCCGGATGTACGAACTCTACGACTTCGTCGGTGAATACGACTTCTCGAACCAATTGAACGCCAACGCCTCGACCTTCCCCACGGAGTCGTCGCTGGGCAACTACGCCGCGATCACCGAAAACTGGATCCAGATCCGCGAGGTCCCGGGCGTCGGCATCATCCGTGGTGGCAATCAGAAGGATCCGTTCGGCTTCGAGCACCTGACGAGCAGTCGCTGGCTCAACTTCATGGAACGGTCCTATGCCCAGGACCTCTACGAGGGCCCGTTCAACAACGGCTTCGTTCCCGGCGTCCGGCTCCTCAACACCACCGATGACCAGCGGGCGACATGGTCGGTGGGAGCGTTCAAGAACACCGCCAACCCGTTCGGCTTCATCGACAACTCCTCCGGCAATGCCGCGGTCGGCCGGCTCACCTGGCTGCCGTATTACGAGGACGAGGGGAAGAAGCTCCTCCACCTCGGCGTCGCCGGCCGGGCGATGCAGACCAACAACGGCCAGGTCCGCTACCGCACCCGAGGCAACCTCCGCGACGGCCCCCCCGGCCCGCTCAACGCGATCTATCTCGACTCCGGATTGCTCGGGGGAGACTGGATCAACCAGATGGGCCTCGAACTGGTGGGGAACAACGGCCCCTGGTCGTTCCAGTCGGAGTACTTCGGCAACTGGCTTTACAACACCACGTCGGCGACCGGAGCCTTCGATCCCACATCGCCCAATTACGGCACGGCCGGACTCCAGCCAAACGGCGCCCCCTGCGGAACCTACTTCACGAACTCGGGCTATGCCGAGGTGCTCTATTTCGTCACCGGTGAATCAAGGTCCTACGACCGACTTGAGGCCCGCTTCGACCGCCCGATCCCGCGGAACAACTTCTACGTCGTCCGGGATTCCACCGGCCGCCTCCGGGCCAGCGAGGGTGCTGTCCAGGTGGCGATGCGGTACCAGTACGTCTGCCTCTCCGATCATGAGATCAACGGTGGCACGCTCAACGCGCTTACCGCCGGCGTGAACTGGATGTTCAATCCCAACGCGCGTCTCTACTTCAACTACGACTTCGCCTACCGCGACTTCACCAACAACTTCAACAACAACGCCAGCGGTTGGATCACCGGCTTCGGCACCCGTCTGGCCTTCGACTTCTGACCACACCTCAGGCCGACCACCTGAAGCGACGGAGTGTCTCGACATGCATCTCTACGCTGCTCCCCTGTCGCTTGCGATCCTCGTGGCGACCGCTGCTGTCGCGACTGCAGCCCCGCCAGACGCCGCTGGGCTGACCACACCGCCGCGCCTGGTCCAGGCCAACAGCAGCCAGCTCCTCCCACCGGAGGACGTTCCGGCCCGGCCGCCCAGCGGCCAGAAGACCCCTCCCGTCCGCAATCCGGCTGCTCCATCCCAAAGCGCGGAGCAGGGGGGAGATCAAGCAGCGGCCAAGGGCAAGGGCTGTGGAAAGCCCGGCTGCACCTCATGCATCCCCCAGGTGGCCACCTGCAAGGCGAAGTGGGAAGACAAAAAGTCGAAGAAGGCGATCTTCACTCAGAAGTGCGACTTCGAGTGCAGCAGGCCGTGGGAGCCCTACCATCAGGGCAACTGCTGCGAGGAGAAGACCACTCCCTGTGGCGACATGCACACGAAGAAGAAGCTTTTCAAGACGGAGGAGGAAGTGGTGGAGCGGGTGCTCAAGTACGAGGTGGTGATGAGGCCAGCCGCCCCGTGCTGCGAGCCGGAGCCAACCTGCCGCTGCCTCGGCTGTCGCTGTCTCGGCTCGGCGTTTGAGCGGTTGTTCTCCTGGTGTCATTGAGCACAGAGCTGGCCGGCCCATCCCTCATCTCCCCTCATCTTTCCCAATCAGCCGATCCCGGAGTGTCATCGCGTCAGGCATTCCCGCAGCATCCTGCCTGACGCTCACTTCTGAACCGGTCGCTCCCCTGATTTCCTCGACTCTGACGATTCCTCCTGGGATACCACCCATGAGGATTGTCGCGACGTGGAAGACCCTGCCGGGGACGCCAGAGATCAGCCCTTCCGCCCCCCTCGGGGGTCCGGACCGCGCCCTGGATCGATCCGCTCCAGGCTGACCTCCGCCGTGGCAGCCTTCCGTCTCGGCGCCTTCGCTCTCGCCGCCGCTGCCTCGGCCACCGCCGACGAAAGAGCCGTGAGCGGTGGCCGACGACCATTTGGAATCCCTGGCGTGGCCGAGGGGATGGCTGAGTCCATTCCGCCACCGGCCAACGAAGAACCCGCGCCAATCACGTCGACGACGCCGATCTGGGAGGGGAGTCGGGACGAGGGCGCCCCGGTGCGATTCGGGGATGACCCGCTCCGCGGGGACGAACAGGCGACGGCCGGCGTCCGCATCGGCGGCCTCGTCCAACTCGATAACACCGCCTATGCAGCGAGCGCAGGCCCGATGCAGCCGATCGATCGAGCCGGGCTCGCCCCGCCGCTCTCCGACGCCGTGAACTTCCGTCGGGCCCGTCTCCGGGTCGATGGACAGCGGGGGGATCAATTCGATTGGGCCGCCGAATACGACTTCGTCAACCAGATCAACGCCAACAACCAGATCGATCCGCTCTGGCCCAGCCAGGGTCCATACCCCGCGGTCACCGACCTGTGGTTGCGGATGAGTGACGTGCCCGTTCTTGGCGCTCTGCGGGCCGGCAATCAGAAGGATCCGTTCGGCTACGAACATCTCTCGAGCTGCCGATACCTCGACTTCATGGAGCGGTCGTTCTGCCAGGATGCCTTCGTCGGCCCCTTCAATGACGGCTTCGTCCCCGGGATCTCGGCGCGCAACGGCACTGCCGACGGGCTCGTCGGCTGGGAAGCCGGCGGTTTCGTGAACACCGCTGCCCCCTTCGGCTTCTCCGACTTCGCCGGGGGGAGCATGACCGTCGGCCGGGTCGTCTGGGTGCCGACCTACGAGGACGATGGACACAGGCTCCTTCACATCGGCCTGGCCGGAAGAACGATGCAGCCCCGCAACGGCCTCGTCCGCTTCCGCAGCCGTGGCGGCCTGTGGAACGGTCCACCGGGCCCCGACAACGCCATCTATGCCGATTCCGGGGTGCTCGCCGGCTCGTGGCAGAACATGCTCGGCACCGAATTGGTCGCCAACGCCGGCCCCTGGTCGATGCAGGCCGAGTATTTCGGCTCGTGGCTCTACGACGCTGCCACGACCGACATCGGCCCACTGTCGACCGCGGGCTGGCAACCACCCCCAGGCACGCCGGTGGGCACCGTCTTCTATCAAGGGGGCTATCTGGAGACGACCTACTTCCTCACCGGCGAGAGCCGCACCTATTCCCTCGTCGAGCACCGCTTCGACCGCCCGCAACCGCGTCGCCTGCTCGCGCTCTCGCCGCACAGACCCCGCGGGTTCGGGGCCTGGCAGGCAGCCGCCCGCTACAATTACCTCTGCCTCAATGACGGGCAGGTCAACGGTGGCCTTCTCAACGGCATGACGCTCGGCCTCAATTGGCTCCTCACGCCGAACGCCCGCCTCGTGTTCAATTACGACCTCACGCACCGGGACTACAAAAGCACGCCGTGGGCCAACGGGCCGTCTGGTCCAGTGCCAGTCCCGTCGTACGACGGCAGCGGAACGATCCACGGATTCGGCAGCCGGCTGGCCTTCGATTTCTGATTCGCGTCCCGGACAGGTGTCATGACTCGACTTCCCCCCCAACGCTGCGCTGCCGGCTTCATCTTTGCCCTCGAGACCGAGGCCGATCCATTCGCCGCACGCGTCTGCGACGCGACGATCCTCCGCGGCCCGCTGCTTTCGTTCCACGAGGGAACGATCGCCGGGCGACGGGTGGCCTGGGTCGTCTCGGGAGCCGGGATCGCCGCTGCCGGCCGGGCCGCCACGGTGCTCCTCGAAGGGCACGCCCCCGGGCTCCTGGTCAGCGCCGGATTCGCAGGGGGCCTCGACCCGGCGCTCGCCCGGGGGGCTTTGGTGCTCGCCACCGGCGCGGTGCGCGCAGGGGCCCCACGACTTCCTCTGGCTCAGTTCGCCTCCCTGCTTCCGGCAGCCTCCACCGACGTGGACATCGTCACCGTCGACTCGATCGTGGCCACGACCGCGGCGAAGCGCGACCTCCATGCCGCCACTGGCGCAAGCATCGTCGACATGGAGACCTACGCCGTGGCGGCGGCCGCTACCGCGGCAAGGATCCCCTGTGCCTCGGTGCGAATCGTGTCGGACGGGGCCGGGGATGAACTTCCCGCCGACCTAGCCCGGCTCGTGACTCCCCAGTCGGCGTTTCGTCGCGCCGGAGCCGCCCTGGCCGCGATCGGCCGGAAGCCCGCCGCCGCGGGGACGATGTGGCGGCTGTGGGAAAACGCCGTCGTCGACGGTCGCGCCCTCGCCGCGGCGCTCGAACGCCTCGTCGCTGCCCTCCCGGAAGCATGATCGAAGGTGCCTTGGCCCGGTCGTGACCGATGCCGCCCGGATCAGGCGCCGAACAGCAGTCGGGCAAGCAGGCCGCGGGGCAGATCGGGGGAAAGCCCGCGGTCCTGGCGGCGCAGTCCCTCAGGCGCCACCACCGGTAGCAGCGTCGCCGCCGCGATTCGACCGCTCCGCACGGCCCCTTCCATCGTCGATGGCCACCCCGTGGCGGTCCAATCCCCCGCCAGCGTCAGATTCCTGATCCGCGTGGCAGCCCCAGGGCGGACAGCATCGACGCCGGGGCGCACCGAGAGAACGGCGGTCGGATCGGTCACCACCCGACTGCCGAGGAGCGTTGCGGTCCGCGCTGCGGGAAAAACCTCGCGGAGCTCGTCGACGACCGTGGCCACGAGCCGATCGCGATCACCACCGAGCAGGCCGCGCGAAGCGCTGATCACCACCTGGCAGTAGCCGGCGCCGGGCGCGCCTTCAGCGGCCTCGGACCGAAACACCCACTGCGACACGCGCCCCACGAGCACGGCATGGGGCAGATCGATGACTTGCCGGTCGAACCACAGATGGACGGCCGTGATCGGCGACGCCGCGAGTCGTTCCTCGGCCTGTGGAATCAACTCCGGTACGAGTCGCGCCGCGGCCCGCCAAGGGACGGCGACGATGACACCATCACAGGCCACCACCCCTCCCGGGATACCGACACCACGAACTTCGTCTTCGTCGCGCTCGATGCCCTGGACGGGCGTGCCTGTTTCGATCCGCACGCCGGTCTCCCGCAACCAGTCGAGCAATCGCTCGCCAAAGAGGACGCCGAGCGGCTCTACCGGCACGTGGAGATCGGCGGCTTTGGGGTGGGCGAGAAATCCGTCGACGGCCACCTTGCGCGCCGCCGAAACGCTGACGAGATCAATCGACTCGCCGAGGGCACTTTCCAGCACCGGCTGCCAGAAGAGCCGCACGACCCGCTCCGGCTGGCCGATCCGCTCGAGCCAGGCCGCCGCGGTGTCGTCGAGCGCCGGCCCGCGTGTCCGGGCGAGGCGGAGCATCCCGAGGCCGAGCCGGGCACGCTCCCACCACGAGAAGTGCCGCATCCCGAAGAGGAGCGGAGCGAGGTGGAGCGGCGCCGGCAGGCTCGACCATGGAGTGCATGCCGAGCGCTCCCCTGTAGGCGAGATGAACCACAGCGTCCGGTCGTGCCGCAGGCTCCCCGCGAACCCCGCTCGACCGGCGAGATCGAGGAAGTTGGTGCAGCACCCCATCGCCACATGCTGGCAGGCATCGACGAGCCCACCACCGACGGGATCATCGAACGAGGCGGCGCGTCCCCCGACCCGCCGCCGCGCTTCGAGCACCGTCACCCGACAGCCTCCGTCGACGAGCGCCGCGGCAGCAGCGAGGCCGGCCAGCCCGGCACCGACGACAACGACATGGGGCGCGGTGGGTGCGTTCACCATGGTTCACCAATTCCCCGGGGGCCGGTGGCTACCGCCATCAAGGCCGCCCCGGCAAGGAGCGGCTTCGGAGGGCTCACGCGCTTGAAAAAAATCCCGGCTCCGCTGCGTCGCACGGCGTGGAAGATGGTTCGATAGGCCCCATACATCGCCCGGAAGACGATCCGTCCATCGGTCGAGAGCAGTCCGTCGAGGGCCCGAGCCCGCCGGTAGTAGCCACCGGCCCTGGCGACCTCGATCGCCGCAAGTCGACGGAGGGCATCGGCCGCCTCCGGGCGACGGAGGTCGGCTCTACTGCATCCGGCAGCGGCGAGGTCCGCGGCAGGAAGATAGAGCCTGCCACGGTCGAGATCCTCCGGGATGTCGCGGAGGATATTGGTCAGCTGGAAAGCCAATCCACAGGCGTGCCCCGCGGGGATCGCCTCCGACGAACGGAATCCCCAGATGTGGATGGCCGCGAGGCCGACGGCGCTGGCGACGCGGCCGCAGTAGAGTTCGAGCGCACCGACATCGGAGATGTCGAGAGGGTGGAGATCCATTCGCACGCCGTCGAGCACGGCCCGGAGGTAGTCGGGGGGGATGCCGTATCGGCGCACGGTGTCGACCAGCGCCCGAATCACCGGGTCGGCCGAACCGGCGCCCCGCAGAGCCCCTTCGAGGTCGGCGGCAAACGCGTCGAGGGCCACTTCCGCGGACCGGGGATCGACCTTTTCCCCCTCGGCTCCGTCGACGATGTCATCCGCCCGACGGCAGAAGGCATAGAGCGCCGTGGTACCGCGGCGTTTCTCCGCTGGGAGGAGACGGATCGGCAGGGCGAAGCTCGAACCGCTCCTCCGGAGAAGCGCGGCACAGGCCTCGTGATCGGCGGCAAGCCCGCTGCTCATCGCCCCCCCCGAAACCGATCCGCGACCGTTCCCCAGGCAACGGCAAGCGCCGCCCGGGCCGCGAGGCGGGATTTCTGCAAGCGCCCCAGCGACGGACGGGCCCGGAGGGTGTCGAAGCCGATCGCTTGAATAGCATCGGCCACGGCACGTCCACCGGCGAGAAACATCCCGATCGCGGCCCGCAGGCTCCGCGGTGCGCGACGGGCAAGAGGGGCGCCTGCATCGAAAAGACCGCGAGCCCAGTCAACCTCGTCACGAATCAAAGCCTTGAAGGCGGGGGTGCCGGTCGGTTCGTCGAGCGTCGACTCCGCGACCCCATGCCGACGGAGATCCTCGGCCGGCAGGTAAACCCGGCCGGCGCGCCGGTCCCGCCGGACATCCTGCCAGAAGTTCACCAACTGCAGCCCCGTGCAGATTCGATCCGACATCGCCACCAACTCTGGATCGCGACACTCCTCGAGCCCGAGGACGATGCGGCCCACCGGATCGGCGGATCGCCGACAGTAGGCGACGAGGTCGTCCCGCGTGCCATAGCGCACCGTGGCCCCGCGGGCGTCGAAGCGCTGATCCTCGTCGAAGGCATCGAGGAGGTGGGCAAAAGGCTCGATCCCCAGGCCGGTGCGCCGGACGGTATCGGCCAGCGCCACGAACACCGGATGGTCGGGCCGGCCGGCGAAGCAGGCCTCCAGTCGGCGCCGCCATGCGCCGAGCGCTTCCTCCGCTGCAGCAGGGGAGGGAGCCTCGTCGGCGAGATCGTCACTCCACCGGGCGTAGGCGTAGACGTTGGCGAGGTCCTGACGGAGACGGGAGGGAACGATCCGGCTAGCGACGGTGAAGTTCTCGTAGTGGCTCTCCGCGACCTGGCGACACCAGCTCTCGGCGGCGGCCAGATCGAGGCTGACCGGCACCTCGTGGAGGATCCACGGGGTGGCATCCCGGCAGTCGGGATCGGTGCCCGGAGTGCCGTCCGTCGGCTGGATGGTGGGGCGAACCATGGCGTGGACGGCTCTTTCCGGGGTGGACAGCGTGAACAAAAGCCATGGATGCCTTTGTCGCCGGAAAGCTAGGATATCCGGTTCGCCTCCTGCCTGCCCCCCCGCTCCCGTCAATTCCAGCCTGGAACGCACGATGAAGATCCTCCTTGCCGGCCCCCGCGGTTTCTGTGCCGGTGTCAACATGGCGATCGAGACGCTGGAGACGGCGATCCGCATTCACGGCACCCCGATCTACGTCTATCACGAGATCGTCCACAACAAGCATGTTGTCGATCGGTTCGTGCGCGAGGGGGCGGTGTTCGTCGATCGGGTGGAGGAAGTGCCTGAGGGTGCGGTGCTGCTGTTCTCGGCACACGGCGTCGCTCCGGAGGTCCGGCGGGTTGCGGCCGAGCGCCGGCTTCTGGCGATCGATGCCACCTGTCCCCTCGTGACGAAGGTTCATCTCGAAGCGATCAAGTACGCCAAGAGCGGTCACCGCATCGTGCTCATCGGTCACGAGGGGCACGACGAGGTGATCGGGACCATGGGGCAGGCGCCGGAGGCGTTCACGCTCGTCGATTCCCCGGAGGAGGTCGACGGCCTCACCTTCGGCCCGGACGATCGTCTCGCCTATCTGACCCAGACGACGCTCTCCGTCGACGACGCTTCCCGGATCATCACCCGCTTGAAAGCCAGGTTCCCCCAGATCGTCGGCCCGCCGAAGGATGACATCTGCTACGCCACTCAAAACCGCCAGGAGGCCGTCCGCACCCTCGCCGATGACGCCGATGTCGTGATCGTGCTGGGAAGTCAAAACAGTTCAAACAGCCAGCGGCTCGCCGAGCTCGCCCGCGAACGGGGCATTCCTTCCCATCTCATCGATGGTGCCAACGAGATCGACGCCGGCTGGTTCCGTGGCGACGAAACGGTGGTCATCACCGCGGGGGCGAGCGCCCCGGAGAGCGTTGTCCAGGATTGCGTCCGCTGGCTCCAGGAGCGCTACCAGGCGACCGTGGAAGAGCGATCGATCCGCGAGGAGGATGTCTATTTCCCTCTCCCGAAGGAACTCCGCTCAGGGACGGCCTCACGGCCCCAGAACTCCTGATCCGACGCCTCGAACGGCCATCAGGGCTTCAGTGCTGGAGCTTCTTGTAGCGGAAGCGGTGGGGCTCGTCGGCAGCCATCCCTTGACGCTCGCGGCGGTTGACTTCGTACGCCTCGAAGTTTCCCTCGCAGACGTGGACGTAGCCGTCTCCCTCGAAGGCGATGATGTGGGTGGCCAGGCGATCGAGGAACCACCGGTCGTGGGTGATGACCACCACCGATCCGGCGAAGCTCGTGATCCCTTCTTCCAAGGAACGGAGCGTGTCGACGTCGAGATCGTTGGTCGGTTCGTCGAGCAGGAGGAGGTTGGACCCAGCGCGGAGGAGTTTCGCGAGATGGACGCGGTTGCGTTCACCACCCGACAGCGTCCCGACCTTCTTCTGCTGGTCTGGCCCCTGGAAGTTGAACTTGGCGACGTAGCTGCGGGCATTCACGGTCCGCTTGCCGAGTTCGATCGTGTCGTGGCCGCCGGAGATCTCCTCGAACACCGTCTTGGCAGGATCGAGGGCATCGCGACTCTGGTCGACATAGCCGATATCGACGGTGGGCCCGACACGGAGCGTGCCTGAATCGGGCTTCTCCTGGCCGACGAGCATCCGGAAGAGCGTCGTCTTGCCGGCGCCATTGGGGCCGATGATGCCGACGATCCCGCCGGGGGGGAGGCGGAAGGAGAGGTTTTCAAACAGGACCTTGTCGCCGAAGGCCTTGGAGAGCCCCTCCCCCTCGATGACGAGATCGCCGAGCGAACGGCTGGCCGGGATGAAGATTTCCACCTCGGAATCGCGGGTGGCGGCCTGCTCGGCGGCCAGTTTTTCGTAGGAAGCGACCCGGGCCTTGCTCTTGGCCTGCCGCGCCTTCGGCGACATCCGGATCCACTCGATCTCCTTGTCGAGCGTCTTCTGGCGGGCGCTGGCCTGCTTCTCCTCGAGTTCGAGACGGGCCTTCTTTTGGAAGAGCCACGACGAGTAGTTCCCCTCGAAGGGGATTCCCCGCCCGTGATCGACCTCGAGGATCCACTTCGCGACGTTGTCGAGGAAGTAACGGTCGTGGGTCACAGCGACGACCGTGCCGGGATACTCGGCGAGGTGCTTTTCGAGCCAGTCGACGCTCTCGGCGTCGAGATGGTTCGTCGGTTCGTCGAGGAGGAGCATGTCGGGGCGCTCGAGGAGGAGTTTGCACAGCGCCACGCGCCGCCGCTCGCCGCCGGAGAGGTTGGTCACCTCCCAGTCACCAGGAGGGAGGTTCATCGCGTCCATCGCGATCTCCACCTGCCGATCCAGATCCCAGGCCCCGCGGGCCTCGATCTGGTCTTGGACCGCCGCCTGCTCCGCCAGCAGCTTTTCCATCTCCTCCGGCTCCATCGGCTCACCGAGCCGGGCGTTGATCGCCTCGAAACGGGCCAGGATCGCCCGCGTCGGCGCGACCGCCTCCATGACGTTCTCGAACACGGTCTTCGTCGTGTCGAGCTTCGGCTCCTGCTCGAGGTAGCCGGCGGTGTAGCCATCGGCGAGGCGGGTCTCCCCCTCATATTCCTTGTCGATGCCCGCCATGATCTTCATGAGCGTGCTCTTCCCGGCGCCGTTGCGGCCGAGGAGTCCGATCTTCGCCCCCGGATAGAAGGCGAGGTTGACGTTCTTGAGGAGTTCCCGCT
The DNA here is from genome assembly GCA_945860405.1 of Candidatus Kuenenia stuttgartensis. Lineage (GTDB taxonomy): Bacteria > Planctomycetota > Planctomycetia > Pirellulales > UBA1268 > QWOP01. The sequence continues at coordinate 15,716 of CAMARC010000006.1, forward strand.
GTCCGAACTTCTTGGTCAGGTCGGTGATCTGATAGATGAAGGCGGCGCCCATCGGGAAGTCTTCTGTACGGAGGGGTGGGATCGCGGCCGGGCCGCGGGCAGGAGGGATCGCCCATGATACCACCCCTGGCCGGAATCGTGGACGGCGCCACCCGCGCATCCCCCCGGCCGCCGGAGCCGCTGATGATCGTGGTGGCGGGGGGCTGATGGACTGCGGCATCCCCATCCACTACGATTCCCGCGGCGGCATCGATCCGAGGTCGCCGCCCCCAGAAACGGCGAGGAGAATCCGAATCCATGGCTGGCTACGCGAATCCCGAAGTCCTTGTGAGCACCGAGTGGGTGGCCGAGCACGGCCACGATCCGAAGGTGCGGATCGTCGAATCGAACGAGGACCGGGCGCTTTACACCCAGGGGCACGTGGCCGGCGCTGTCGAGATCGACTGGCAGGTCGACCTCCAGGATCAGGTCAGGCGTGACTACGTCGACCGGGCCGGGTTCGAGAAGCTCTGCCGCGACAACGGGATTTCCAACGACACGACCGTCGTGTTCTACGGCGACAAGAACAACTGGTGGGCCTGCTACGCGTTCTGGGTGTTCAAGCTCTACGGCCATCCCGATTGCCGGATCATGAACGGCGGCCGGAAGAAGTGGCAACTCGAGGGACGGGCTTGGTCGACCGACCGTCCTGATGTGAAGCCCGGACACTACACGGCCCCCGAGCAGGATGGCTCGGTGCGTGCCCTCCGCGACGAAGTTCTCAAGCATCAGAAGGGGGGAAGGCCCCTCGTCGACGTCCGCTCGCCCGAGGAGTATTGCGGCGATCGGCTCCACATGCCCGACTATCCCAACGAGGGGGCGCTCCGTGGCGGCCACATCCCCGGCGCCGTCAACATCCCCTGGCCGCTGTCGGTCAACGACGATGGCACATTCAAGTCGGCCAAGGATCTCGAGAAGCTCTACGTGAAGGGGGCGGGGCTAAAGCGTCGCTCCCCCACGATCGCCTATTGCCGGATCGGCGAGCGGTCGAGCCTGACGTGGTTTGTCCTCACCTTCCTCCTCGGATTCGCGAAGGTGAAGAACTACGACGGATCGTGGATGGAATGGGGCAACTGCGTCGGGGTGCCGGTCGTCAAGGGAACCACCCCCGATGGCTCGCCGGCGTGACTGGTGGCACGCACGAATGCTGTGCCGCCGCTGGGGCGCCACCGTCTGTTTTTTTCGATTGATCGAACCGAATCCGTTTTCCTGAACCGCCTTCATGAGCACCGTCGCCCACCGGATCGATTCGATTGTCGAGGACTTCGCCGACCTCGAAGGGCGGGAGAAACTCGAACTCCTCCTCGAGTTTGCCGCCCGGCTTCCCGCGCTTCCTCCCCACATCGCGTCGCAGCGTGCCAGCGGTGACCACCGCGTCCACGAGTGTCAGACGCCGGTCTATCTCTGGCCGGAGCTGACTGCCGACGGCGCGAAGCTCCACGCCGAGGTCGCGGCCGAGGCTCCGACGGTGATGGGATTCGTCGCCATCCTCGCCGAGGCCGTCGATGGCCGTCCTGTCGACGAGGTGCTGATGATCCGCGACGATCTCCTCGAGCGGATGGGATTGGCCCAAGTGCTCGGGATTCTCCGCACCCGCGGCCTGCGGGCGATTCTTGGCCATATCAAGCGTGGGCTGCTTGCCGCCTCCACCCCCCTGAAGGATTCCCCATGACCCGCGGTGTCGTCGCCGGTATCGATCTCGGGGGAACGGCCATCAACTACACCTTCCTCGATTCGGCTGGGCGATTCCTCATCGAAGGTCTCTGCGAGCATCCCGCCCGGAGCGTCGAAGGGCCTGATGTCTGCCTCGCGCAGATCGTTGACGGGCTTGCCATCGCCGCCGGCCGAGCGGGACTGGACCTGTCCGACGTGGCAGCGATCGGCCTGGATACCCCCGGCCCGGCCAGCGCTGACGGCGTGCTCAGCCGCCGGGGCTCGACGAACTTCGCCCACGCCGCCTGGGCCGGCTTCGACATCCGCTCAGGCGTCTCCACCCGGATAGGCCTTCCGGTCACCTACCTCAACGACGGCAACGCAGCAGCGCTGTGGGGCCATGTCGCCCTCTTCGGTGACGACTCCGAAGCCACGAGCGTCGCGGCGATCGTGGGGACCGGGCTCGGCGGCGGCGTGATCCATGGTGGTAGGGTCGTGGCAGGGAGACGCGGATTCGGTGGCGAGCTCGGCCATGTCCTCATCCCCTGGACGTTGATCCCCGGGATCGAGGGGATCGATCCGGCCTGCAATTGCGGAAGGACGGGAGATCTCGAATCGCTCTGTTCGCTGACGGCGATCCGCCGCACGATTCTTCCCTGGTTCCTCGCCAAGAACCCAGGGCACGAACTCGCCCGACTGGCTGATCCCGCCGAGGCCGCCAAGCGGGTCCGTGGGCTGGCGGAGCGCGGCGACGAGCTTTGCCGGGAGGTGTTCCGCGTGCAGGCCCGGGCCCTCGGCCTGTTCTTCGACGAGATGGTCAACGTGTTCGATCCCGACGCCCTGATCGTGGGGGGAGGAGCCGTCGAGACCAGCGCCGCCTTCCGCGATTGGTTTGTTGACGAGATCCGCCGGGGCATGCCGACCCAACGCGAGGAACAGGCCGGGATCCCGATCCATGTCATCCGTGACGGTGACACGGCCGGCGCCCGGGGCGCGGCGATTGAAGCGGCGCGGACGCTGGCCTGATCCGTCCCCCTCTTGCCCGCTACGCCACCCGATCCCGCTACGCCACCCGATCACAGGCCGGCTCGGCCGCGATCGCCACCGGCGACTGGCCAAGCACAGGAAGGGCATGGAGGCCGTTGGGCTGGACCCGGAGCGGGGCAGCAGGCGCTGCCGCGGGAAGCGGCGGCAGGGGCCGCTTCGGCGCCCCGAAAAGCGTCAGCCTGGCGGTGGCAAGAAGGCCCGCAAGCGAGCCGAACGTCGCCTCGACAGCGGCCGGTTCATATCCGCAGTGGACCATGCAATCGCCACATTTCGGATTGCCACTAGCCCGGCCGTAGTTAGCCCAACTCGTCTCCTCCATCAAGCCGCGGAAGCTCGTCGCATAGCCTTCGTCGAGGAGATAACAGGGCTTTTGCCAGCCGAAGAGGTTGTACGTCGGCGTCCCCCAGGGGCGGCATTCGAGATCCCAGTTCCCTTTGAGAAACTCGAGGAACACCGGCGACTGGTTGAACTTCCACCGCCGCGGAGCATTTTCGAGGATGCGGGCGAAGAGCGACTGGCTCCGCTGCCGCGCGAGGAAGTGCTCTTGGTCGGGAGCCTTCTCGTAGGAGTAGCCCGGGGAGATCATCATGCCCTCCACCCCGAGCGCCATCACCTCGTCGAAGAACCGCCGATAGCGGGCCGGATCTGCGTCGGTGAACAGGGTCGAGTTCGTCGTCACCCGGAATCCGGCCTTCCGCGCGGCCCGGATCGCGGCCACTGCCACGTCGTACACGCCGTCGCGGCAGACGGCGTGATCGTGCTCCTCCTTCGGTCCATCGAGATGGACGGAGAAAGCCAGGTAAGGCGATGGCGTGAAGTGGGGGAGCATCTCCTCCAGCTTGAGGGCATTGGTGCACAGGTAGAGGTATTTCTTCCTGGCCACGATCCCGGCGACGATCTGTTCGATCTGCGGATGGAGGAGCGGCTCTCCTCCCGGGATCGACACCATCGGCGCCCCACACTCATCGACCGCCTGGAAGCACTGCTCCGGCGTGAGGTGCGAGCGGAGAATCTCCGTCGGATGCTGGATCTTCCCACACCCACCGCAGGCGAGGTTACAGCGGAAGAGGGGCTCGAGCATGAGCACGAGCGGATAGCGATGATTGCCCCGCCACCGTTCGCGGAGAACATGCCGCACGACCGCGATCATCTGCCCGACAGGAACGCTCATGCAACCTTCTCCCGAACCTGGCCCGCACGGCGGGCAGAGTGGATGCTCTCACTGGTGGGGGCCTCATCGGCATCGCCCATTCCCCGGGCGATCGACCACCGCCCCAGGGCCATGAGGGGGAAATAAACGCGGTACCAGTGGTAGCGGAGATAGAAGACCTTCGGGAAGCCGGTCCCGGTGAAGTTCTCTTCCTTCCAATCCCCGTCGGGCGTCTGGTGGTCGAGGAGCCACGTGACGCCGCGGCGGGCCTCCGGCGAACCGGCGTGCCCGGACGCGAGCAATCCGGCCAACGCCCACGCGGTCTGCGACGGGGTCGGCTCGCCACGACCGGCCAGGCTCGGGTCGGCGTAGCTGTCAGCCGACTCGCCCCACCCACCGCAGGGCTGCTGGTGCGAGAGGAGCCACTCGGCCGCGGCACTGACGACAGGGTCGTCAGCGGACACGCCGACGGCCCGCAAGCCCTCGATCGCTTGCCACGCGCCGTAGACGTAGTTGACCCCCCAACGCCCGTACCACGATCCGTCGGCTTCCTGCGAGCGCCGCAGGTAGGCCACCGCCCGGTCGACCGCCGGATGCCCGAGGCGATAGCCGATCCTTCCGAACGCCTCCAACACCCGACCGGCAAGGTCGGGGGAACTCGGATCGATCATCGCGTTGTGGTCGGCGAAGGGAACCTTGCAGAGGAGTTCGCAGTTGTTGTCCTTGTCAAACGCCCCCCAGCCGCCGTCAGAGTTTTGCAGGGCCTCGAGCCAGGGCCGGGCCCGATCGACCGCGGCATCCACCAGCGACCGCCGCCGCTGTGACGCCGCTCCCCCGGATCGCTCCCCCTCGCGCCACGTTGCCAGCGCGATGAGGACCATCGCCGTGTCGTCGACGTCGGGGTAGAAGCGATTGGCATACTCAAAGCACCAGCCCGACGGGGCAACCGGGACGGTTCGCCGCGACCAATCTCCGTCGGTGCGGATCTCCTGCGAGAGCAGCCAGTCGACCGCATCGTCGAGAGCCTGATCGGAGTCGCCGGAATCAGCGTGATCGCGCCGGGCCAGACGGTCGACGGCAAGGGCCCGAAGGGTCAGGGCGGTGTCCCAGACGGGGGATCGGCAGGGCTCGATCCGCGTCGTTCCGTCCGCTTCGTGCTCGATGAGTCCTTCGAGTTGCCGCCAGCACTCGCGGACCTCGGGGGCGTCTTCCGGGCACCCATAAGCCCGGAGGGCGACGATGCTCCAGAGGATCGGCGGGAAGATCGCTCCGAGCCCGTCACTCCCATCAAAGCGTTCGAGCATCCAACGGCGGCATTCGGCGACGGCGCGGCTGCGGAGAGGACGGAACCCGACCGCATCGCATCCCTTCAGGATCCGATCGACTCCGCGGAAGAACCGGGCCCACCCGTCATCGCCGCCGAGGCGCCGCGCGTGAGGCGCCCGGGGTGAATCGGCAAACAATTCATCGATCCGCTGCTCGGGCGGGAGATGCCTGACAGGCTTGAAATCCCAGATCAAGGAGAGCGGAACGATCATCGTCCGCGACCAGGCCGAAACCCGGTGAAGATTGACGGGGAACCAGTCCGGGAGGAGGACAATCTCCGGAGGCACCGCCGGGCAGTCGCCATACGACATCTGCCCGAGGAGCGCGAGGTAAAAGCGGGTGAAGCTGTTGACGGCCCACGGCCCCCCCGCCGCGGCGATCGCACGTCGCGCCCGCGTCATCGGCTCGGAATCGGGGGATTCACCGAAGATCTTCAGGGCAAAATAGGCTTTCACGCTGGCACTGACATCGACAGGGCCACCGCGGTAGATGGCCCAGCCCCCGTGGGGAAGTTGCTCGCGGAGGATCCGTCGCACCGCTCCGGCAACGTGCTCCCCTTCCAGGCGACCGTGCCAAGCAAGGATGAGGAGGTATTCGCTTTCGAGGATCGTGTCCCCTTCGAGCGGCCCTCGCCAGTGCCCATCGTCGGCCTGCCGCTGCCTGAGCCAGTCGGCGGTCGCGCTGCACGCCGGAAGGACCTCCGCCTCGGGAAACCGGCGCCGGGGTTGGCCCACGGGCGCAGGCCCTGCCGATTCGGAGGGACGACGGGAAATCATCTCCGCCTCGGCGTGGGCAGCCGACATCGGTTGGGAAAACCCTGTCTCGAACGCTGATCCTCTGTAGCTCATGGGGGCATCCATGCTCCGAGCAGGGCTGTTCGACCGGCGGCGGTCCAAGAGCCAGGGCCCGCCGATCCACGGAGGGCGATCCTTCGCCGCGAACAAGACTCTCCGCTGACAGCGGAGAATAGGGAAACTCGGGAAGTCCCACAAGGTCCGCCGCGCTCCTTCGACGACGCTTGTGGGGCCGTTTTCTCCGCTTCCCGCCCCCGATCGAGCCGGGGATCACGCCGGGGGCTCTGCGGCAACTTTACTGGCATCAACCTGGACGTTTGGGGGGCATAGGAAAGGCAGGCTGTTCTTTCCGAGGCGGGCGATCGTCGGAAACCATTTTGGAAACAACGACCGGCGCAGCCCCCTGGCTCTCTGCCAGAGGCAGCCTGATCAACACGCGGGTGCCCCGGCCGGCGCGGCTCTCGATCTCGATGGTGCCACCATTGGCCTCGAGAAAACGCCACGCTTTGGAAAGCCCGAGCCCCGCACCACGCCCCGCTTCACGACCGCTGAAGAACGGATCGAAGACCCGGCGCAGCGTGGTCGATTCGATCCCAGGACCATCGTCAGAAACGATCAGATCGCAGTCTCCCAGGGTCCGGCCGGCCGCGACCGAGACGGTCACCCGGCCGCCTTCCCCGACGGCTTCGAGGGCATTGCTGACGACGGCACGGATCGCCTCCTCGACCTGCGAACGGTCGACCGCCACCGCCACCGGGGCCGGAGCCGGGCCGTAGTCGAGGCGAGCACATCGCTGCCCCGCCAAGGGAGCAAGGCGATCGATGACGGTGCTAACCATCTCGTGGATGTCCGTCGCCACGCGATGCGGACGGGGCGGCCTTGCGAACAACATCAACCCGCCGATCAGATCGCGGGCCCGGAAGGCCTGATCGACGATCGTCGAGAGCCGTCGACGTCGTTCCGGGTCGCGTTCGTCGAGGAGCAGCGTCTGGGCCCGGGTGGCGATGTTCGCCAAGGGGTTATTGATTTCATGCCCGGCTCCATAGGCGAGTTCGCGCATCGCCTCGAGGCGGGCCTCGCCGAGGGCATCCTGAAAGGCCAAGGCGAGGTGGACATGGTGGGCCGCGAGGCGAACCGTGCCGAGGAGTTCCCCCCCCTCCACCGAAAGCGTGGGGGGCTCCGGAATCCGCGACGCCGGGAGATCACCGGCCCGCAGTCGATCGGCCCAGACCTCTCCCTGGGCCGCCGGATCGGCTTCCGCCGGCCCCTGCGCAATCCAGGCCAGCCAGGCCGATTCGTCGACATTGATTGCATCGCCGGGAAGAGGGCCCGACACCAAATCCCGGGCGAAGCTCACCAGCGGCACACTGCCCGGCCGACTGGCCCCAGGGCGGATTCGGGCCCACAACGCCCCGTCCGCCCCTGTGGGATTTCCGTCGCGGGCCTCCTCGGGCCCATCGGATGGGAGCAGACGGCCCCACAACCAGACCAGCGCCTCCGCCCCCGTCCCCGAAAGAGCGGCCACGGCCGGAGCGATTCCCCTTGCCGCTTCGCCGGCCACGGTGACAAGCCCCGGGATAGAAGCATTCGGGGCCGAGCCCGGTTCGCCCCGCCGTCGCCGCAGAGGGGCCCCTCCCAAGAGCTCGGCAACGCTCGCCTCAGCGGACGAAAGCCACGGCCAGGTCGGCGACCGAGGCGCAAGCGAAGAAACTGCCTGCCCCCGAGATTCCGGCGCGAGGTCTGCCAGTGATCCCACGCCGGAGGCCGAGACGCCCGATGCGGCCGCGAGCGCGGCCCGCGCCAGGCCCGGACAGGCCTGGCGCGGAACCGGCAACGCAAGAGTCGTCGAACGCCCCGGACGCACGATCAACCGCACGCCGGACGAACGACCCTGCGACACTGATGCCCCTCACCACCGCTGGCTCAGCCCCGGGAACCGAAGCCGACACCGGGGGTTCGTGATCAGGAACCGGTAGCCACCGACTCGATGTCGAGCAGCGTGCAGATGCGATCGACAAGCACCTCGGCCTCGAACGGCTTCTGGAGGAATTCATTCGCCCCGGACGCCTTCAATTCCTCGATCTTGTCGGCTTCACACATGCCCGAGATGCAGATGATCCGCACCTCGTCCATGGTGGAGTCGCTCCGAACGCGTTGGCAAACTTCCTTGCCATTGATGTCCGGGAGCATCACATCGAGCACGATCAGATCGGGACGGTAGTCCTTGACCATCATGCCGGCATCGAAGCCATTGTTGACGCTCCGCGTCTCGAAGCGGCCGTCCCGCTCGAGGACATCGGTGATCAACTCGACGAGATCCTGATCGTCGTCGACGACGAGAATCTTGCGACGGCCACTTTCGAGGGCGTCGGTCGGAATCCCGTTGTCCCGCATGAACAGGAACAACTGATCGCGGGGAATCCGCCGGAACCGGCTACCCGGCACCCGGAAACCCTTGAGCTGACCCGAGTCGAAACAACGGATGATCGTCTGCTGGCTGACCTTACAGATCTTGGCAGCTTCACCGGTCGTGTAGACAGTCTTTTGCATGTGCTTGACCACCCTCTCCCTAGCCGTGGTGCAGCTAGTCGAAACGGCTTCCCGGGAAACGCCTCTTCCACAAAGGCCACCCCGGTCGCCTAGGCCTCCTTGTTGCCTGATCAACGCGTTGCCACATCAACGCGTGTCGAACCCCGCCTGTGACCGGTACCGTTGCCGGAAACCGGTCGTAGAATCACCCGTTCCGGTCGACTGGGCCCTTCGGGCGCTCCCGGTCTGACGTTCCGGGGCAGGGGGGGGAAGATCGGGGGGAAATCCATTTCCCGCGACATCCTCCCTGCTTACCGTCCTTACCTGTGGCCAACTCTAACGCCATCTTGCGCATTGAGTCAATATCGATGCAGTCAGCGCAAACACTGTTCGCGCAACACCTTGGGCAAACAGCCTGAATCCGTTCGGCACTTTTCCAGCCCCCGGTTGCGCCCTCAATTGCCACCTTCCCCCCACATCGCCCGCCGCCGTGGAATGACGAGGGTCCCACGGCTGCCAAGTCGCCTCCCCGAGCGACAACTCGACTGCGGCAACTCTCGGGGGGCTCAGCCTGCCGCCTGGGGAACGACCACTTCGAGCAGCTCTACGGCTGGGTGGCCTCCGAGCGAGATTTCGGCGACGCGACCGTACGTCGGCGCCGACGGGACACCGGGAACGGGCAATCCCCCAAACAGGGACGCCAACCGAGGGCCCGGGCGGACTTCAAGCAGACTCACATCGTGGACCTCACGGAGGAGCCCGGCATTGATGAGCACCCGACCGAGGGGAATCCTGCCAGCCCGGATCGCCGCCGCCGTCGCCTCATCGACGTGGGCCAAATTGATGCGGACGATGCCGTATTGCACGAGAGCCCCTTGGGGCGACAGGAGAAGAATCTCCCTCGCATACCAGGGATTGTGGCCGTCGGTGGCCCCCAGGTCGCGGGCTCTGGCGACGACCCGGAGCCCGAGCGGGGCTCCGTAATGGGCCTCCATCGCCACCGTCATGTGGCGGGTGTGATCGAGGAGGGTCCGGGCGGGCTCGGGCACCTCTCCGCGATCGACGCTCCGAAACGTTGCGAAACTCGGCCCTGGATCGGCAAACAGGCGAACCAGCTCGAGGGCCCGCGCCACGGCCCCCTCGCCCCCAGGCTCCCGCGACGGGGCTGAAAGAAGAACCCCCGGCAAGGCGGCCGGGGGGGCGCTGGGTTGGTCGGACACGTTGGCCTCCACCGGGCCGGGGCTTTGCGTTCGATCCCCGCACGGACGGTGGACCCGGCAACCTCCCGGCCACCGCTGTGGCAAGATTACGTCGCCGGATCGGACCGACGCAACCATCCCCCCCCGCGAACGACTTAGCCGACGAGTTGGGCTGCTGCCCCCTCGGGAACGGCCAGATCGAGAAGAAACTCGAACACCTCGCGGAGCCGGGGCTGCCGGCATGTGGCCGCGGCGGCGAGGGCGCCGGCCCGTTCTGCATCGACGATATTCGCCGCCCGGGCGAAGACGTCGGCCGATCCGTAGAGCCGCCGGGCTGCGGCGATCACCTCGGCAGAGGAGGGGCCGCCCGGAAGCCTCGCCTCGTCGGCCAGACGGGAGAGTCGTTGCAGCTCCGCGGCGGGAACGCGTTCCCGTGCCAAGGCCCACATCACCGTCGGTCGACCGCCGAGGAGGTCGCCGGCGGCGTGCCGGGCGTTCTCCGGATCGCCATGCCAATCCTTGAGATCGTTGAGCACTTGGAAGCCGACGCCAACGTGCCGAGCGTAACGATCGATCGCCCCGGCCGCCGTCGGGAGGACGCCGGCCAGACGAACGCCGATCGACAGGGCCACCTCGAAGGCCGGCGACGTCTTCAGGCCGTAGATGGCCAGTGCCTCAGGAACCGTGAGCGGCGTGTCGCGTGTGTCGCGCCACCACAATTCGGCCCCTTGCCCACGCGCCAGTCGCACATGGGCCTCGGAAAGCATCGCCACTAGGTCGGCTCGGCATCCCGCATCGACCTCCGGCAGGGTGGCCATGATCCGGTAGCCGAAGCCGAGGAGATGGTCGCCGGTGTTGATGGCCACCGGAATCCCCACCTCTTCGTGGAGCGATTTCCTGCCATACCGCATCGCGTCAGCATCTTCGATGTCGTCGTGGATCAGCGAGGCTTTGTGGAACACCTCGACTGCCACCGCGGCGGCCCGGACGGCGGTCCGGTCGGCGCCGCCTCTTCCTGCGGAAACCTCATCCTTGGCCGTCAGGGCCTCAAACGATGCCAGAGTGATGAACGGGCGGAGGAACTTGCCGCCGCGGCCGAGGTAATCGGCGGCAAACCGTGCCGTGGAGACGAGCGGCTCAGGCCGCCCCTCCATCCAGTCGAGGGCGTCGGGCACCCCGGCCGTCGAGGCGATGCCACGGAGCGAGGCCGGCAGAAACAACTCGGCGGCTTCGCGGAGCAAAGGGAGATGATCAGCAACTGGCGCCGTTTGCCCGCCAGCGACACCGAGCAGCCCCAAGACCCACTCGGCATCGAGCGCCGACCGCGACGCAGCCGAAGCGCACGCGGCACTGCCGCCGGCCGGTGTGTCGAGCGCTGTCACGCCCTGGGGATCGAAGGGGACGGCGGCGATCGGCAGGGCGAAGGCCGGCACGATGGCAAAAGCCTTCTCGAGATGCTCGAGCCGGGCGACGCCAAGGATACCGTCGTACTGTCCGGTGAGCAGGCCCCCGACACCGGCGACGGCCCGCGGCGTGGTCTCGACCACCCAGCCCTGCTCGCGGGCGGCTCCCCAGAGGGTGCCGATCACGCACCCTGGACCGCACAAATGCGGGGGGCGGGAGGCATCGGATTCTTGGGCGGGACGAACCGCCATCGGGCAGTCGGGGAGCAGAAGGAGACGGCGGCCGCTGGAGCCGGCCGAGAGTTTGTCGCGCCAGTGCTCGGAAACGATCGTGACCATCGTCCAGCCGACATGGCTGGCCCCCGCTCCGCCGCGCTGGCAGAGGATCTCGGCCTGCGACCGGAGACCGGCCGCCGAACGGGCGCCGGCGGGCATCCCTCCCGATCGCCACGAAGCGACCAGGTCGGCGGCCATCGCCCGAAGCCGGTCTCGGAGGGGCTTTTCGGCCGGGCAGGCAAGCCCCGCACCGCGACCGACCGCCGGTCGTGGCCCCTTGGCCGAGGGGTAGGCGATCGTTTCAGGCCGGTCAGCCGACAGGCCGGGAAGGTCGAGCGAGGGGGGATTGAGCACGGAAACAGCCACCTTTCCCTAGAAAGACTGGGGAACGCGACACCAGACCGTGCCAACGGTCCCTCGTGCCAGCCGGCTCCCTGCCCAGTAAACCGGACGGCTCCGCCGGCGCTAACCCCGTTTTCCAGTGCCCCCGGGGACGGCGGAGAGATCCTTTTTGGCCGGTGAGCCCGCGCTCACCGGCATCAGGAGGGAGCGTCAAAGAAGCGGGGGAGGAGGGCATCGACCATGAGGAGGCCCCGACGGGTGAGGACGGGGGCGGGACGGATCCGCTCCAGGCAGCCCTCCGCCTCGAGGCTTTGCCACTGCGGCGCGAACGCCTCGAGCGGATCGACGCCAAACTTCGCGCGGAGGCGTTCCACGTCGAGTCTGCCTTTTTTGAGGCCGAGGATCGTCTCGCGGATGAGAAGCTCACGGGCCGAGGGCACGAGCCCGCGGGCGATCGGCAACCGCCCCCCTTCGATAGCGCCGAGGTAGTCGTCCCAGTGGGGGGCATTTTGGTAGTGGCAGCCAGAGAGATGGCCGAAGCTCGCCACGCCGAGCGCGAGGAGATCACTCCCCTCCCAGAGCATGTCGCGGTAGCGGAAATGGACCCGGGCAGGATCGCGGACGAGCGTGTAGCCGCTCGACACCGTGTACCCTGCCGCCACGAAGCGGTCGAACGCCCTCCCGACCCACTCCCGCTTGGTGCGCCAGTCGGCGACTGGCGTCGGAGCCCCGGTCTCGCGGGCGTCGTGGACGAAGGTCGTGTTGACGGGGAGCTCGAGCTGGTAGATCGTCAGACTGTCGGGCTCGAGGGCCAGCGTCCGGTCGATCGTCCGATCCCAGCTCTCCGACGTCTCGCCGACCATCCCCGAGATCAGATCGATATTCGTATTCGGGAACCCGGCAGCTTTGATCCAATCCCAGCAGCGGAGGATCTCGGCGGAGAGATGGGCCCGGCCGTTGGCCTCGAGGATGGAATCCTCGAAGTTCTCCACGCCGAGCGAAAGCCTCGTCACGCCCAGCTCGCGGAGCGCCTTCACCTTCGGTTCCGAAAGCGTTCCTGGCTCGCACTCGAAGGTCACCTCCTCGGCATCATTCCAGCCGAAGCTGCGGTGGAGTCCGGCGACGAGCCGCTCGAGCTGCTTCACCGACAGAAACGACGGCGTGCCGCCACCGAAATAGACATAGCGGAGCGTGCGGCCGGCGACGGCTGGCTGGGCGGCGACGAGCTCCGCCTCGCGTGCGAGTCCCTGCGAGTAGCGTTCGACGTCGCTGGCTGAGGTGTCGGTGTAGACGCGGAAGTAGCAGAACTTGCACCGTTTCCGACAGAACGGGACATGGAGATAGAGCCCCAGCGCCGCGTCCGTGGGGGCCGCGGCGAAGGCTTCGAGGACCGCCGGAACCGCCGCCGTCGCCCAGGAGGAGAAGGGGGGGTAGTTGGAGATGAAGTAGCTACCCGGTTCGGTCGATTCGATCTTCGATTCGGCCTTGGTCTCGATCTTCGTTTCGCTCATGGATCGGTAGCCGTGGGGAAAAAAGCGTCAGGAGAGGCCGCGGGCGGCGAGGAGATCGTCGAAATCGCGAAGGTGGTAGGGAATCTTGACGCCGTCGAGAACGCGGCACAGGCCCCGCATCGCGATCCCCATGCCGTCAGGCCCACTCGTGCCACCAAACTGCCCGCCGCCACGGACATGGGGCTCGAGATCGAGAAACACGCCGGGGATGCCGCGGCGATCGAGGCGTTTGGTGAGGGCAGGGAGGAACGTCTTGAGATCGGCAAGGATTCGCTCGTGCCCCCCGACGCCCAGGTCGGCGGGGACGAAGTTCAACAGCCCCCGCTCTTCGACATGCCGGCCCCGAACGCTGCCGGCCACCTTGCGATAATCCTTGATGTGCACCCAACCGAGGCCCGGCTTCATCGCTTCCCACTGCCGGAAGATCTCGGTGGGGGAGAATCCCTGAACGACGAGATTGGCGGCATCGAAGACGAGGACGAGGCCGGGATGATTGACCCGGCGATGGATCTCGGCGAGGAGGTGGCCGTCACGGCCGACGAGATTCGCCTCGACCTCGAGGCCGAAGGTGAGATCGGAGCGGTGGCAGGCCTCGGCGATCCGGCCGATGCGGTCGACGGCCTCCTCCAGATACTCCTCGGGGCGGGCTCCCTTGGGGGGATAGAACGAGAACCCACGGATGAGCTTCGTCTCGAAGGCATGGGCCAGTTCACAGGCCCGGGCGACGTCCTTGGCGAGATACGTCTTGAAAGGCACGTAGGCGGTCTTCGTGCCGTCATCGACGTCGTCGAGCTTGACCTTCCCGATCGGGGAGGCAATCGAGGCGACGTTGAGCCCGTAGCGATCCTCGAGGTGCCGGATCTTCTGGATCTCCGTCACCGTCAGCTTCATGACGTTCTTCACCCCCTTGCCGACATCGATGAACCGGAGCGAGTAATACTCGAGCCCTATGGCCGAGAGCGCCGTGAATTGCTCCACGGCGGTGAGGTCGAAAGCCGACTCATCGGCGAGCGCCGAGAGGAGGACGGGGCAGGCTTGGGCCATGGATGGGATTTCCCGGGGGGTGGTGCCGCGGTCCTGGGAGCCTGGCGCCGGTGGATCGGCCGGGAGCCGCAACACTGACCGGCCGGGCGGTGCTCAGACAGAAGGGGGGAGATCGGCCCCGGAGGGATGCGAGACGACGATCCGCGACGAGATCCCGCCGCGGGGCGTGAAGTGGGCCACGAGGGTCATCCGCCGTGGGGCAACCACCGCGACGAGATCGTCGAGGATGCAGTTGGTGACGTTCTCGTAGAAGATCCCTTCGTTGCGGAACGCCTGGAGATACACTTTCAGGCTCTTGAGCTCCACGCACACCTTGTCGGGGATGTAGCGGAAGGTGAGCGTGCCGAAGTCTGGCTGCCCCGTCTTGGGGCAGACTGACGTGAACTCCGGGCAGATGATCTCGATGAGGTAGTCGCGCCCCGGGAAGCGGTTCTCGAAGACCTCGAGTTGGGCGCGGGAAGGCGAGGCGTGGATGGGTGTTGTCATAGGAGAGAGTGTGCCATGAACGCGCCGCTTCCGAAAGCGGTCCCCCCGTCCCCGCCGGAAGGTTCCCGGGGAAAGATGGTCGTTCTCCTCTCGGGAGGCCTCGATTCGGCGACGGTGGCGGCCTGGGCCCGGGCCCGGGGCTATGAGGTGATCGGGCTGTCGATCGACTACGGCCAGCGTCACCGCTGCGAACTCGACGCCGCCAAGGCCCTCGCCTCCCACCTCGGCCTCGCTGACCATGTCGTGCTCCGGGTCGATCTGGCGGCGTTTGGCGGCAGCGCCCTGACCGATGCCGCGATCCCCGTCCCCCGCGACCGCCCCGACGCGGCCCTCGCCGCCGAGATCCCCACGACCTACGTCCCGGCCCGCAACACCGTCTTTCTCTCCCTCGCCCTGGCCCTCGCCGAGGCCCGGGGGGCGACGGCAATCGGCGTCGGCGTCAACGCCATCGATTACAGCGGCTATCCCGACTGCCGGCCCGAGTTCCTCGACGCCTTCCGGCACCTCGCGGCGCTCGCCACAAAGGCGGGGGTCGAGGGGCATGCCCCCGAGATCGTGGCGCCGCTGGTCGACCTTACGAAGGCCGAGATCGTTGCCCTCGGTGTCGAGCTCGGCCTCGATCAGGGGCTGACGACGAGCTGCTACGACCCAGACGCTTCAGGCCGCCCCTGTGGCCACTGCGATTCCTGCCGGCTCCGCGCCGCCGGCTTCGCGGCCGTGGGCATCAACGATCCGCGCGCGGCGGGGAGCTGACCGAAGCCGTGCGGATCGCCGAGCTCTACGCTTCGCTGCAGGGAGAAGGGCTGCTCGCCGGCACGCCGAGCACCTTCGTGCGGACCAGCGGCTGCAATCTCCGCTGCCACTGGTGCGACACCCCGTTCACCTCCTGGAAGCCGGTGGGGGAGGAGTGGTCGATCGACCGAGTCTGCACGGCCGTCGAAGCCCTCGGCGTGCCGCATGTCGTGCTCACCGGCGGCGAGCCGCTCCTCCCTGCCGACGCCGCCGATCTCTGCGCGGCGCTTCGGGAGGGGGGCCGCCACCTGACGATCGAGACGGCCGGCACGATCCTGCCGCCAGCGGCCGTCGCCGAGACGCTCGCCGATCTCCTCTCGATCAGCCCCAAGCTCGCCTCCTCCGCCCCTCCGCCCGACACCCCTGCCGGCTGGCACGCCCGCCACGCCGCGGCCCGGCGCCGCGACGACATCCTCGTGGCCATGCTCCGCGCGCCGCGCTGGCAACTGAAGTTTGTCGTCGGGTCGCGGGCCGATCTCGACGAGGTGCTCGTCTGGCTCGACGATCTCGAAGCGGCCCTCGGCCCGGGGAAGCTGCCGCGGGGAAGGGTGTTTGTGATGCCTGAGGGAACCTCCCCGACAGCCCTCCAAGCAACAACCGCCTGGCTCGCCGCGGCCTGTGCGGCCGAAGGGCTCCGCCTCGCTCCCCGCCACCACATCGCTTGGTATGGCAACCGCCGCGGCACGTGACGGCGGAGGGTCGAGACCTCAATGTGGTTGGCCTGCCAGGGAAAAGGTGCCAGCCACAAAACTTGGGCCAGCGTTGCGAAAGGCGCCGAATCGGCCACCTTCAGCGACTGGCGCCTGGTTCGCGTTCCTCAGTGCCGGCGGGCGACCACGGCAGGAGCGACGTGAGACTCGTCGCTTCGGTCGCCATCGCATCCCATTGCAGCAGACCGGTGGGGGGAATTACCTCGCGGTCGAGGTATCCCGCGGACGTCGGGCGACGGAAGCGGTGCGTGGTGCGGGTGGCGACATCGATCACCCACACCTCCGCGATCCCGTGCCGGGCGTAGAGGGGCACTTTCACTCCCAGGTCGTAAGCCAGGCTCGTTTCAGCGACCTCGACCACCAACAACACATCGCCCGGACCGGGATGAGCTGCGGCATAGCAGTCGACGCGCGGCGCCAGAATCGCGATGTCGGGCTGGGGCTCGCTCGCGTCATCGAGGAAGACGGGATTCTGCACCGAAAGAATCGCCCGGTCTCCCACGCTCCCTGCCATCCATCGAGCCAGTGCTCGCACGATCGCCGCGTGAAGACTGCCGATCGGCGACATGTCGAGGACCTCCCCACTCACAAGCTCCACCCGGTCGTCGGGCCCGAGAATGCCCGACTCGACCATCCGGTGGTAATGGTCCACGGTCAAACGGTGCCGCGTGAGCAGTTCGCCAGGCATCGTGACCATGGTGCTCTCTCCGTCAGATCGGGCCGTGGTGACAAGCCCGCCGCCGCTTATTGCTTCAAGCATACTCGCCGCGGTTTTCCGCGCCACCTTCAGAGAGAATCGCCGGCCAGCAAAATCGGACCGGTGGGGGAGGGATGTCAGGGTGGGGCCCCCCACACCGGCAACCGAGGAAATCAGGCCACGACCTTGGCCCGGCGACGCCGCTGTTCGAGGATCGCGAGCACCCCGGCGACGAGCGCGAGGGCGCTTGAGCCCGTGGCGGGGTCGATCTCGGGCACGGCGGCCAGCGCAATCGTGAGCCGACCGGTCAGCTCACTGAACGTCAGTTGCTGCCCGCCGGCAATGCTCGTCCAGATGCCACCGGCACCGGAAAACGTCCGCCCGGCATAAACCCCAGAGCCAGAGGAGACAACCGACGAGAAATGCCCCACGGGGGAGCCTGCGAAGGCGAACAGGTCGAACGACGTCCCGTTCGCGAAGGACGAGCCGATGCCGAACTCCAGATTGAGCGTGCCGCCGTAGGTGAGGCCGCCGGAGGTGGTGATCTGCACCTGATCGTAGTCGTTGCCGGCGACGCCGGCCGCTGATCCCGAGCCGACGATCTCCATGAACGTCGTGCTCCCCGCCTGGAGGTCAAGCGCCGCAGCAGCAAGCGCCCCGGGGCTGTTGCCGAGGGAGAGCACCCCGCCAGACTGCACGGTGACGAGGCTCCCGAACGGGCCCGTGCCGCCGAGCGTGCCGCCGTTGCCGACGGTGACCGCCGAATTGGCGAGGCTCCCGTTGACAACGAGTTTCCCCGCCGAAACTGTCGTCGCGCCGGAGTAAGTGTTGGGGCCGGAGAGGAGGAGCGTGCCGGCGCCGCTCTTGGAAAGCGTCGCGGCGCCGGTGATTTGGTTTCCAGCCGTCGACACAAAGGCGTAGTTCCCGCCGGTCGCCGAGACCACCACGGCACGGGGAGCGATCGCCCCGGAGAGGATCACCACACCGCCGGAGGCGTTGTTGAACGTGGCCTGGGAACCATCGGAGAATGCCTCGCTGGGGCCAGAGCCGGTTGTCCAGTTTGCGGTCGATGTGTTCCAGGTGCCGATGGTCGTATTCCACGTCACGTCGGGAAGGACGACGGCCTGGTAAACGGCACTGGAGTAGTTCGGGTAACTACTGTCCGTGAAGTAAGCGCCCTGGCTGCTGAACTGCGACCGATAGTAGCCCGGATCGGTGCTGCCGATCGCGGGGGTGTTGCTCGCCGTCGCGATGGGGATCCCCAGCCTGTAGCCCGTCACGCCCGGAGCCCAATTGGGGATTTGCTGGGTGACGAGCACGTCGGGGGTGTCGAGGACGATGTTCGCCGACCCTAGATCCGCCGTGTAGGTCTTTGAGGTCCCCGTCCCGAGGCCGGTGATCGTCGCGTTGAAACTGCCGATCAGCGAATTGTCAGACTGGCGGTAGAAACTGATCTTCTGGCTGGCACTCGTCAGATCGTATGAGGCGTTCGGGCCATTGAACGCCGCCCACGTGAAACTCGTGAGCTTGCCGGTCGCGGTGAGACGCAACGAATCGCCGAAGATCGCGCTCTTGTCGGCTGACGTGATCCCGAGGAAGCCGTAACCTTCGGCACCAGAGGTGTAGAAATTGGTGCTGTCGTAGACCACCTTCGTGGCGGCATCAACCGGACCGGCGTGGAGGATCGCGAGAACCGCGGCACACACCCCGGGCCAGATCCTGACGCACCAATTCCGAACGGCCACGTTTGAATCTCCATGACACAGGGTCGATGAAAGAAGGCGGCCACGAACGCGGGCGTGCTTCTTCCGTCCTGTGGACGGCATCGACGATGTCCTCCCGACAGCGAGGACGAAATCACCGTACCGCCTGGATCAGGAGTTTCAAGGCAGGCCAGTTTGCCCCGTAGGCAGGCAACGGGGAGGCGCCGACCCCGTGATCACGTCGCCGCCGGGGCGCCCGGGCCGTGGGGCTTGCCTGGGGCATGGCCGCGGGGGCCGAAGGCGAGGACGGTGGCGGCGCCAGCCGCCACGACCATGAGCCCGGCGAGGAAGATCGGCCGGACCGTTTCCGGAGCGGTTTCTGCCAGGGCCAGCGTCGTGAAGGTGTTGATCACCGGAGCGCACCCGAAGACCACCGGCATGACGGTGAACGGCTTGCCGCCATTGGCGAAGGCGAGGATCGTGCCGAGGGCACCGAGGGCGCCGAGCGAGCCTGCCCCGAGGCTCCAGAGCAGGCCGGTGGTGTCCCACGTCCCCTTGTCGCCCGTTGGCCCGAGGAGCCCCAGCGGCACGAGCACGGCGATCAGGAAGTAGGAGACGCCGATGCAGATCAGCGGCCGCAGCCGGCTCCCTCCCATCGCTGTCTGCCCCTTGTGGAGGACCGGGCCGTAGGCGCCCCAGCTGAGCATCGCCATCGCCGCGGCGAGGAGGACGCCCAAAAACTTCTCGGCCCGCTGCTCGACTTTCGGCACGAGCCCCTGGGGAGCGGCCGGCTTCTCAGCCGGAGTGTCGGCAACGGCCGCGTCGGCAGCGGTTGCGGCGGCGACAGCCTTCGGCGCGGAGTGGGGGGCGACCGGCTTGAAGATGAGGACGGTGGCGGCGCCGGTGATGACGAGGATCAAGCCAGCGAGGAACGGCGCCTTGAGCTGGTTGAACGACTTTGTCAGCGTCGCGTTGAGGAGCGTGTTGACGACCGGGGCGCCGCCGAAGACGAGCGGCATGACGTAGATCGGCTGCCCGCCGAAGACGCGGACGGCGAGGATCACGCCGAGGGCCCCGAGGGCCCCGGCCGCGCCGGCGAGGAGGCTCCAGAGCACGCCCGTCTTCGTCCACGAGCCCTTCTCGCCCGATTTCCCGAGAATCGCCAGCGGGACGACGATCGCGATCCCGAAGTAGGCCATGCCGACACACATGAAGGCCCGGAGGGCCGAGCCGAGCTGGCCGCTGCCGATGTGAAGCACCGGTCCGTAGACACCCCAACAGAAGGCGGTCAGGGCGATCGCGGCCAGCATGCTCACAAACTGCAGCATCGGTAGACTCCGGACGGGCAAGAGGGACACTGAAGGGAACGGGCCACGGCTGGTGCCGCAACCATGGCGACGTCAGGCGACTCGATGGCCGGCGTCGGCTGCCCCGATCGATCGGCCTGCGTGCCGGTCGAGGAGCGAGAGCATCATACCCCCCACCGCGTCGACGGTGAGGAGCTGCATGCAATCGTGGTGGACGAGCGGACAAACGCGTTTCCCGCAGGGGGAACAGGCGAGATCGAGACGCACTTCCTCGAGATTGGGGTGGTCTGACCATCCCAGCCGCACGTCCATCGGGCCAAGGATCGCGACCGTCGGGACGTTGAACGCGGCGGCGAAGTGGCGGGGGCCGCTGTCGGTGGAGACAACCACGTCGGCGCGGCGGATGAGGGCCTTGGCGAGGCCGAAGGGGAGCGCCGGCTCATCGGCGAGGCTCGCCACCGATGGATGGGCCGCCCCGGCGACGATTCTCCGCGCCTCGTCGCGATCCCCTGGGCCGCAGTGAACGACGACGCGAGCCTCGGGATGCTTGTCGAGCAGCAGGCGGGCGAGGGCCGCAAACTTCTCCGCTCCCCAGCTCTTGGAAGGGCCAAAGGCGCCGTTGTCATTGAAGACGGCCAGTGGCCCAGAGGGACGGCCGGGAAAGAGCCGGGCGAGGACGGCGCTTGCCAGTTGCTCGTCGGCGGGGCTCGTTGCCAATTCCGGCTTGAGCGAGCCTGCCGGCACGCCGATCCGTTCGGCGATCGCCATCGCGGAGCGGGTCGGCGATTGGATGTCGATCCGGCCGGCGCGGCGCGGCGGCAGGAGGACGTCGGTGAGGAGGAGGCGGCGCCAGTGACCGGCAAATCCGACGCGCCTCCGGGCCCCGGCCGCCCAGGCCAGGGCCGCTGTTGAGAGGGAGTTTGGCA
Source organism: Candidatus Kuenenia stuttgartensis (assembly GCA_945860405.1). Taxonomy (GTDB): domain Bacteria; phylum Planctomycetota; class Planctomycetia; order Pirellulales; family UBA1268; genus QWOP01. The sequence continues at coordinate 36,650 of CAMARC010000006.1, forward strand.
CCACGAGCGCCGTGTCGAAGCGGCGGGCACGGAGGGCCTGCACGACGCCCGGAAACCGGACCGCCGGGCTCCGTCCGCGGCGGTCGTAGGGGACGATGTCGTCGAGCCAGCCGGTGCCGTCAAGAATCTCGGCGAAGTGCGGCTTCACGACCCCCGTGATCCGGGCCGCCGTGCCGACATGACCGCGGAGGGCGCGGAGCATCGGGGTCGTCATGACCAGATCGCCGACCCAGCGGGGGAGGATCACGAGGATGTTCATGGCCGGTACCCTACCCGGCGGCAGCGCACCGGTTCAAAGCCAATTCAGTGGCTGGTTGAGGCGGCCCGTCAGCCACGGGCCGCGAGGGCGTCGCGGGGTTTAAGCCGGGCCACCGAACGGGTGGCAAAAAGGCCCGCCAGGAGCGCCACGAGGAGCGTCAGGCCGCAGGTGAGGGCGATCCAGGCCAGAGGGACAGCGGCTCGGCCTCCGGCGATGTGGGCAGGGAGGGTGACGGCCCCGGCGAGGGCCCCGGCAGCCAACCCGAGGCCGACCATGAAGCAGGTCTCGAGGAGGACGATCGCCCGCAGGCGGGCGGGGGGGAAGCCGATCGCGCCGAGGAGGCCGAAGGTGCCGATCCGCTCGAGCACCCCCTGGATCTGCGCCGCGGCGACGCCGGCGGTGCCGAGGAGCAGGCCGAGCGTACCGAGCGCCTGGAAGGCTGCCAGGAAGGTGTTTTGGACCGCCGACAGGCTCCGCAGCCGATCGAGCGTCGGCTGGATGGTGACTCCGGCATCGACCCACGCGGCGCTCGCCGCCCGATCGACGGCCGCCGGCGGCTCTTCGCCGGCATCGATGAGCGCCATCGCAGCCCCCGAACGGCTCGGGAAGACCGCTTGGAAGTCGGATTCGGCCACGATCACCCAGCCCTGGAGGATCCCCGGCTCGAGGAGGCCGACGATCTCGAACTCCACCAGCGTCCCTTCGTCGTCGGGAAGCGTGAAGCGGGCGCCGACGCCGCCGAGCTTGAGCGCCCAACGGGCCGTAGCGTCGTCGAGGATGGCGGGAATCGGTCCGTCCCCGCTCCGGCCGAGGAGTTGCCAGGGATTGGCGGCGGAG
>CAMARC010000007.1 GCA_945860405.1 Candidatus Kuenenia stuttgartensis
CGTCTTCCGCTCAACCGTGTCTGCCTCCTCTTGTCGGGCCACCCTGATGACGACCTCTGCCGCTGCCTCTGATATCGACATCCTCCTCGACCGCTTCCGGGCGATGCTCGTCATCCGCCTCACGGAAGAGGAGCTCGCCCGCAGCCACACCCGCGGGCTCGTCCACGGGGCCTGCCACACGTATGTCGGCCAGGAGGCGGTGGCCGTCGGCGTTTGTGGGCATCTCTCGAAGAGCGACACCGTCTTTAGCACCCACCGCGGCCATGGCCATGCCCTCGCCAAGGGCATGCCCCCTGCCGACCTTTGCGCCGAGCTGTTTGGCCGGGCGGCCGGCTGCTCGCGCGGCCGCGGTGGCTCGATGCACCTCTTCGCCCCCGAGATCGGGATGATGGGCACCAGCGGCATCGTTGGCCCCTGCATCCTCCAGGCCTGTGGGGCCGGATATGCGGCCAAGCTCCGGAAGACGGGTGCCGTGGCGGTGGCCTTCTTTGGAGACGGCGCCGTCAACAATGCCGCCTTCCACGAGGGGCTCAACATGGCAGCGATTTGGAAGCTGCCGGTGCTCTTCGTCTGCGAGAACAACGGCTTTGCGACGGAAGTCCCTTTCAGCTATTCAAGCGGCATCCCCCAGGTCGGCCGCCGCGCCGCCTCCTACGGCCTCGCCGGCGTGGAGCTGGATGGCAACGATCTCGTCGCCGTCCATGCGGCCGCCCGTGAGGCGGTGGAGCGAGCGCGAGCGGGCGACGGGGCCACGCTCCTCGAGTGCCGCACCTACCGCACCCGGGCCCATTCCGAGGGGATGGGCGACTTCACCTACCGCACCCGCGAGGAAGTCGACGCCTGGAAACAGAAGTGCCCGATTGCCAGGCTCCGTGCTGTCCTCGGGCAGCTTGGCGTCCCCGAGGGGGATCTGGCGGCGATTGAGGCCGACGTCCAGGCTGTTGTGACGCAAGCACGGGCCGCGGCCGAGGCGAGCCCCGCGCCACAGCCGGCGACGGCGCTCGAGGATGTCTATGCGGTCAAAGAGCCCTCGGGGCCGGTGCCGCCGCAGGCGCACGGCGTCAACACCGAGGGCCCGCCGCGGACCTGGGCGCAGGGGACGCTGCAAGCGCTCGACGAAGCGATGGCGGCCGATCCGTCGATCTTCGTGATGGGGGAGGGGATCGGCGTCCGCGGCGGCAACTTCGCCACGACGACCGGGCTGTTTGCCAAATATGGCCCCGAGCGCCTCTGCGACACGCCGATCTGCGAGCGCGGCTTCGTCGGCCTCGCCTGCGGCGCGGCGATGGCTGGCGCCCGGCCGGTGATCGACTTCATGTTTGCCGACTTCGTCCTCGACTCGGCCGGCGAGATCATCAATCAGATCGCCAAGATGCGCTACATGTCGAGCGGCCGGCTGCGGATGCCGGTGATCCTTCGCGGCTGCATCGGCATCGGCCACTGTGCCGCCACCCATCATTCGGGCAGCTACTACGGGATGTATGCGCAGGTGCCGGGGCTGCGGGTCGTCGTCCCCTCCAATGCCGCCGATGCCAAGGGGCTGTTTACGCACGCCCTCCGCGGCAGCGATCCGGTCCTGTTTCTCGAACACCGCGAATTGATGGGGCACAAGACGCCGGTCCCTGATGGGCTTTATGACATCCCCTTCGGCGTCGCCAATGTCGTCCGCCGCGGCCGGCATGTGACGGTGGTGGCGCTGGCGCGGATGGTGCAGCTCGTGGCGAGCGTCTGCGATCAGCTCGCTGCCGAGGGGATCGACGTTGAGCTGATCGACCCGCGGACGGTCTCGCCGCTCGACATGGCGACGATCCTCGCCTCGGTGGAGCGCACCGGGAGGCTCCTTGTCGTCGATGAGCCGCCGGCGTCGTGCGGCTTTTCCGCCGAGGTCGCCGCCCGCGTTGCCGATGAGGGGTTTGATTTCCTCGATGCCCCGGTCCGACGGCTGACCGGAGCGTTCGTGCCGACGCCCTATGCCCCGTCGCTCGAAGCGGTTGTCGTGCCGAATGCCGACGATTGCCTGGCCACAATCCGGGCGATCGTCGCCGAGTAGGAAACGCAGAGAAAAACCATGGCCTACGACATCCGCATCCCACGTCTCGGTTGGTCGATGGAAGAGGGGACGTTCGTGCGCTGGCTGAAAGCACCGGGCGACCGGGTGAAGCCGAGCGAGCCCCTCTTCGAACTCGAAGGGGAGAAGTCGGTCGAGCCGGTGGAGTCGATCGACGGCGGGATCCTCCATGTGCCGGCTGGAGCCCCGGGCGAAGGAGCGGTCGTGAAGGTCGGCACGCTCATTGGCTGGCTCCTCGCCGACGGCGAAGCGCCGCCGATCTACGCGCCCGAGGCGACGCCGGCCCCAGCGGCAGCACCGGCCTCAGCGCCAAGCCATTCCGCTCCCGCTGCGGCCGCTGCAGCCCCGGCGCCACTCGCGGCCCGGGCGCCGCGCCCTGCCGGCCCGGTTGGCGGCCCGGTTGGCGGCCCGACCTCGCCGACGATCCGTCGCCTGGCGCGGGAATTGGGGGTCGATGTGGCGACGGTCGCCGGCTCCGGCCCCGCTGGGCGGATCATGGCCGACGACGTGTTTCATGAAGCCGTGGCAAGCGTCGGAGGGGCGACGGGAAGTGCCTCCGGAGGACGGAGGCCGGCGACGCCGCGGGCGCGGGCCACGGCCTCCCGTTTGGGCGTTGATTGGGCCTTACTCCCCGGCAGCGGTCGGGGGGGACGGGTGCGCGAGGCCGATGTCCTCGGCGCGGCCCGGCCTGCAGCGGCGGGGGCCTCTGGGCAATCAGCCCCTTCACGCCTCGCCGGCCTGCCGAAGCGGCGGCGGACGATCGCTGAACGGATGCTTGCGAGCCAAGCTGAAAACGCCCCGGTCACGCTCCATAACCGGGCCGACGTCACGGCTCTTGCCGCGCTTCGCAGTCGGCTCAAGTTTTCCGGCACGCTGCCTGTGCCTGCCTACACCGATCTCCTCGCCAAGCTCGTCGCCGACGTGCTTCTGCGGCATCCGAGCCTGGCCGGCTGCTGGGATCTTTCCGGGGCGCTTGTCTACCCCGACGCAGACAGCCTCCACATCGGGATCGCCGTCGACACCGAGGCCGGGCTGCTTGTGCCGGTCGTTCGCGACATTGGCAGGCGGACGCTTGCGGAGATCACGGCTGAATCACGCGCGCTGATTGAAAAAGCCCGCTCTCAAAAGCTCCCTGCTGCGGCGATGGAAGGGGGTGTGTTCACGATCACGAATCTCGGCGGCTTCCGGATCGATGAGTTCACGCCGATCATCAATGGCCCGCAGACGGCGATTCTTGGGATGGGGGCGATCCGCCGCGAGCCGGTCGTCGTCGTCGATACGAGCGGCGCCGAGTCGATCGCGATCCGCGACCTGATGACGCTTTCGCTCACCTTCGACCACTGCCGCGTCGACGGCGGCCCGGCCGCCCGATTCCTCGACGAACTCCGCCGAGCGATCGAATCGCCGGAGTCACTTCTCAGCTGAGGGGGGCTCGAGTGCCTCTGGGCTCGCTTGACCAGGGTGTCTGAACGTCCGTATGTTCGGGGTGTCTCGCAAGGAGAGCGTTGAATGGTACGGATCCAACTCGATACCGTGGCATGCAGCCAGCTCCGCGGTGCCATAGGAATGGTCGAGCTCTGTGACGGCGCCGGTCGCGTCATCGGGCATTTTGTCCCGGAAGGGGTGAAGCACGGCCTGCCACCGGCCGATCTCGTCATGCCCCTCTCCGTCGCGGAGATCGAGCGCCGCCGTCAGGCCCGGCATGATCGGACGCTCGACGAGATTCTCAGCGGCCTCGCTGAAGAGAGTGCTAGGCCGGCGGATTCCCAAGGAGGCATGTTGTCTTCTGGTCCCCTGAGGCAGACGAGACGTTCCAGGCGCTGATCCGGGACGCTGCCGACCGGGAGGCTTGCCTCCTCTGGATCCGCGAAATCGATTTTTGGCTCGCCCGCGGCCCGCGCCATTTCGGAGAATCGCGGTACGACGCGATTCGGCTCGGTGTCGTCGCTCCGCTGGCCGTGCTGTTTGACGTTCTCGACGATCCGCCGACGGTGATCGTGCTCGCCATCTGGCATGGAAAATCCCGGTTTGAGCGGAGCGCGAGTCGGCGACCTCGGGCGTGAGGCCGCCCGACAGGCAGCCGATGTCATGCAGGCCGTCGTCCCCGTGCACGGCTCCGCGCCGCCACGGTCCGCCGCCGTTCGACCAGCCCGGCGCACGCCATCACGAGTGCCACGACGCTCCCCACCCCGGCCGGATCGATCTCGGGCACGGCTGACGGCAGGTTCGCGACGCTGAGGCCTCCGAGGGTCGCCGCGTAGATCTTTCCGTTGTCCACGTAGATGTCGTAGACGGCGTTGTCGCCGAGTCCATCCGCGGGCGTGGATGCGGTCCATGAAGTGCCGTCGTCGAAGGAAATGTTGACGCCGCCGACATCAACGATCGCGTTGTAGACAAACCCCGCATAGATCACGCCGTCAACGACGGAAATACTGGTGGCGGAGTTGCTGTTGAGACCGTCTGCGCGGGTGTACGTCGTCCACTGGGCGCCGCCGTTTCTCGAAACGCTCACGCCACCCTTGGTCGTGCCAACCGCGGCATAGATCGAGTCGCCAACGACGTCCAGTCCGTAGATGTAGGCGGAAGGAAGCCCGTCTGCCGGTCCGAAAGTCGACCAAGTGGCTCCTCCGTCCGGCGACGTGTGGACATGGCCATAACTGCCCACATACACCTTGTCCGCGACGACCTTGACCGCGCGGACGGAATCGACAAAGGGCGCGCCATTAGCTGAAGACAGATTTGTCCACGATGTACCCCCGTCCCGCGAGATGCTCAAGCCGCCGAGTCCACTACTGGAAGCATCCGTCGTGGCATAGAGCGTGCCGCCTGACGATGTGATCGAGGTTACATGGTTGCCGCCCAGCCCGTTTGCCGTCGTGGCGAATGTCCACGAAGAGCCCCCATCCGTGGAGATTCCAATGCCTTGAGTATAGGTACCGGCATACACGGTGTCGCCGATGGCATAGACATTCAAGACATTGAAGAAGTCTCCCTGTCCATAACTTGCGTACGTTGCCCCGCCGTCGGTCGAGATGCTGACGCTATTGTAGGTCGCGGCATAGACTCGGCTTCCCTGCGCGTAGACACCGTACACCTCATTGCCGCCCAAGCCGTTTGCCGTGGTGTAGTTCGTGAACCTCAGCGGCTCAGCGTTTGCCGCTATCGGGCCACCGGCAGCGATCGCTATGAGCACGGCAGTCACGACGGCCATCCGCACATGCAATTTCACCGCATGGTGCGAGGCGGATCGACGTCCCAGGCATCGAGCGAAGCAGGCACGCATCGTGGATTCCTCCATTTGAATGGCATCCAGAACCTCGGAGGGTGGCGGGAGAAACGTCTCGCCCACCCGGGGGTGCATACGATCCTTTCGTGCATGGGCCGTCACGATCGCTTCGGAATGGGCGCGACCCCGCAAAAGCCAACGCCCCGGGATATCCCAGACGACCGCCCCCGAAACGCTCCGGGGCGAACGAACCCCCAATAAGTTGTGTCAAGCTGCCGTCAACCCGTCAACAGACGGGGTCAGTGTGTAATTGGGCCGAACGCTTGGCCCGTGTTGAACGTCTCGCTGCGCCGCTGCCGGCTCCTTCACTCCGCCGCGGCTTCGAAGCCGCGCTTCCGCATCAGGGCCCCGGTGCCCGGATCCTTGCCGCGGAAGGCCCGGTAGCCGTCGGCCGGGTCGACGGTGTTGCCGACCGAGAAGACGTGGTTTTTGAGCCGCTTGGCCACGGCCGGATCCCACGGGCCCTCCGCCTCGGTGAAGGCTTCCCAGGCGTCGGCGGTGAGGACGTCGCTCCACAGATAGCTGTAGTAGGCGGCCGAGTAGCCGTCGCCCGAGAAGACGTGATTGAAGTGGGGGGTGCGGTGGCGCATGACGATCTCCCGCGGCATCCCGAGGGCGGCGAGCGTGTCGCGCTCGAAGGCGTCGGGGTCGGCCGTCGGCGTGGAGAGATGGAGCTTCATGTCGACGAGGGCACTGGCGAGAAACTCGACCGTCTTGAAGCCGCGGTTGAAGGTCTCCGCCTTCTTGATCTTCGCCACGAGTTCCTCGGGGATCGGCTTCCCCGTCTCCACGTGGAGGGCGTACCCCGAGAGGATCTCGGGGGTGGGGAGCCAGTGCTCGAGGATCTGCGAGGGAAACTCGACATAGTCGCGGGCCACGTTCGTGCCGGAGAGCGACGGATAGCTGACGTTCGAGCAGAGCCCGTGGAGGGCGTGGCCAAACTCATGAAAGAGGGTCGTCGCGTCTTCCCAGGAGATCGTCGTCGGCTCCCCCGGGGGGGCCTTCACGAAGTTGGAGTTGTTGGAGACGATCGTCGTCGTTTCCCCGTCGAAGCGCTCTTGATTTCGGTAGGCATTCATCCACGCCCCTGATCGCTTCCCGCGCCTGGCGTAGGGATCGAAATACCAGAGTCCGACGTGCTTGCCGCTGCCATCCTTCACCTCCCAGACCTTCACATCGGGGTGGAAGACGGGCACAGACCTTTCAGGCACCGGCGTGAAGTGGAGATCGAAGAGCTTCGCTGCGGTGTGAAACATCCCCTCGCGGAGCTTGTCGACCTGGAGGTAGGGAACGATCTCCGCTTCGTCGAGGTCGTAGAGCTTCTTCCGCACCTTCTCGGCGTAGTAGCGGTAGTCCCAGGGCTCGATCACGATCTTCGCCCCTTCGGCATCGGCGATAGCCTGCATGTCGGCCACTTCCTGCTTCACTTCAGCCACGGCCGGCCCCCACACCTCCTCCATCAGCGCCATCGCGCGCTCGGGCGTTTTCGCCATCGAGTTCTCCAGGCGCCAGTGGGCGTGGGTGGCGTGGCCGAGGAGGCGGGCGCGGCGGGCACGAAGCTCGAGGATCTGGCGGATCGTGCTGTTGTTGTCGGTGGCACCGCCGCCGTCGCCGCGGCTGACGAACATCTCAAACACCTTGCGGCGGAGCTCGCGGTCGTCGGCATAGGTGAGGAACGGCTCGACGCTCGAGCGGGTGTTTTGGATCACCCATTTCCCCTTGTGGCCTCGGGCGTCGGCGGCCGCGGCGGCGGCCGTCACTTGCGCCTCTGCCAGCCCCTTGAGCCCGGCGGCATCGTCGATGATCACGAGCCCGTCGTTCTCGTCCTTGAGGACATTCTGGGAGAACTTCGTTGAGAGCGTGGCGAGCTCTTGATTGATGGCCGCCATCTCCTGCTTGGCTTCCGTATCGAGCGCCGCACCGCCGCGGACGAAGTCGGTGTAAAGAAGCCAGGCGAGGCGCTGCTGTTCTGGAGTGAGCCCTGAAGTCTTCCTTGCGTCGTAGACCGCCTTGATGCGGTCGAAGAGCTTTTGATTTTGGAAGATCTGGTCGGCAAGCTCCGCCAGCTTCGGCGCCATCTCGCGCTCGACTTTCTGGACGGCGTCATCGGAGAGATTGCCCCCCCAAATTGCATAGATCGTCTGGGCTCGCTCGAAGTCTCGGGTCGCCTTCTCAAGCGACAGAATCGTGTTGGCAAACGTCGGCGCGGCCGGGTCGGTGGCGATTCTTGCCACGGCCTCGAGCTCGGCGGCGATCGCGACCTCGAGCGCCGGGCCGAGATCCTCGACGCGAACCTTGTCGAACGGTGGCACGCCGCCGTAGGGGCCTGTCCAGGGACTGTTGATCGGGGTTGGTGCGGCGGCGAGCGTCATCGGATGGGGGAGGCACGGGAGCCATGCCGCCAGCAGGAGCCATGCGAAGACCATCGATCGCGAACTCGATCGGGCGTTGCAGGAAGACTGGGCGGAACGCTTCATGTGCCGGTTCTCCAGAGAAGGGAAGGGCAGGGAAGGGGAGGGAAAGAAAGGGACTGGGCAGAAAGATCATAGCCACTTCCGACAGGACTGCGGCCAAGGGAATGGAGAGGAAGGCGCCTCGGCGAGCCTCGGTGCCCCGCGCCCTGTCGGTGACGCCCCGTGCCTCGCCACGCTACGATTTGAAGGACACAGGTGATTCACACCAAGGATGACGCATGTCTGATTCATCGCCGCCATCGGGCGCCGAGCCGGTGACGCGTGAAGCCCTCGAGGCGATGGTCGCCCGGGCTACCGCCTGTCTGCCGCAGCAGGGGCCGATCGGCGTGTTCGTGGCGCAGAATCCGCTCCAGGCGCTCGAGTCGATTCGATTCGACGAAGCGGCGGTGGTCGCCTCGCGGCTCCTCGAGGCCGAGCCTTATCTCTCCGAGGAGCGTTACCGGGCAGAGCTCAGCAACGGCCGGATCACGACGGCCGATATCGATGCCGTCCTCGACGACGAGCACTCCGATGTCGCCTCCCACACCCTCTGCCGGGGGCGGCTGACGCTCCGCCAGCTTCACCGGATGCTCCTCCTCCATTCGATCGTCCGCGAGACCGACGCCGGGGCCCGCTGGGCGCTCACCGAGACCGGGGCGATCGAGACCCTCCGCAGCGATCTCGATCCGCAGGTGCGCTGGAAGATCCTCACCGAGTCGCTCGGGGAGGAATCGACGCCGGGACGCGAGCCGCGGCTGTTCCTGGCGGCCGACGAACAGGCCCGCGCGGCGGTGGTCGCGCAGATGGCTCCGCTGGGGCAGCTCGACGACGAGCGCGAAGTGTCGGCCGATCTCTGGCACGCCTGCCTGGAATCGCTGTCGATGACGCGCCCGGCGATGACGCCCGTCCGCCCGCCGGTGCGCTTCCGCGATCTGATCGTCGCCCTCGATCCGACGCTCGACACCGACGCCCTCGTCGATCCCATCCTCATCCGCTGGTGCGGCGCCTTCCTCGATCAGGGGGTCGCTGCTTGGCCGATGCCGGGGCGCGAGCGGGGGCTGCTTCAGGCCGTGGTCGGCTTGTCGGGCCCCGGGGCCTGGGGGGCCGATCCGTGGGGGGTGCCGCTCGGTGCGGCGCTCGTGGCCGCTGGCGGTCGAGACTCTCTCGACGTCATCCGCGCTGAGCTGTGGCGCCTCGGGATCCCGCCGAATCGCTGGGAAGACTTTCTTACCCGCGCGCTGTTGGCCCTGCGCGGCTGGGCCGGAATGCTGCGGAGCCTCGAGGAGCGGCCCGACCGGGCGCCGGTCGTCGAGGTGCCCGCTCGGGTCGTCGACTTCTTGGCGCTGCGGCTGATCTGCGACCGCGTTGCCACGTCGTGGGCCGCCGGGCAGCTCGGCGTCCCCCTCGCCGCAGATGGGGATCCGAGGCAGGGGTTCGCGGCCTGGTGGGTCGAGCTCCAGGATCGGTATCCGTGGTTGCAGGGCCAGGGGACGCTTGCCCGCTCGCTCCTCCTCCATCAGGTCGCCCAGCTCCTCGGGATGACGCCCGCCGACATCCGCGAGCTTTCCGAGAACGAGCTTCTCGAGCTCGAGGGGGAGATTCGCAACTTCGGCCCGCTCACCAGGCGCCGCCTTCTCCATGCCGCCTACGAGCGGCGCTACCGCACCGAGCTGCTCGATGCCCTCGAGCTCCATGCGCTCTCGACGGGCTGGCCGCCGCCGGAGCGCCCCTGGCTCCAGGCGGTGTTCTGCATGGACGAGCGTTGCGAGTCGTTCCGCCGTCATCTCGAGGAACTCGGGCCCGATGTCGAGACCTTCGGCACAGCGGGGTTCTTCGCGGTGCCGATGTCGTTTCGAGGGATCGACGACTGGCATGCCTCGCCGCTGTGTCCGATCGTCGTCCGCCCCGGTCACACCGTCGAGGAGGTGCCCGACGACGGAGCCCGCCGCCTCCATCACCGCCACCGGGAAGTGGCCCGCCGCCTCGGCCAGGTGAAGGAGGGAATCTCCTCCGGGAGCCGGACGCTCGTCGGCGGGAGTCTCGTGGCGATGGTGGCCGGGGCGCTGGCGGCCGTGCCGCTGGTGGCGCGGGTCGTGTCGCCGCTGTCCTCCGACCGGATCTGGCGTTGGGCCAAGGGGTTCGCCCGTCCCCCCGTCCCCACCCGTCTTCTTCTCGAGCGGACCGACGACACGCCGCTCGCCGACGGCACGCTGGCCGGTTTCAACGTCACGGAGATGGCCGGCTGCGTGCGGCGCGTCCTCGAAGACATCGGGCTGCGGAATGGCTTCTCTCGCCTCGTCGTCATCCTCGGCCACGGCTCCTCGTCGCTCAACAATCCCCACGAGAGCGCCTATCATTGCGGCGCCTGCGGCGGCGGGCCCGGCGGCCCCAATGCCCGGGCCTTCGCGTTGATGGCCAACGACCCACGCGTCCGTGCGCTTCTTGCCGACGGCGGGCTGTCGATCCCCGACGATGCGGTGTTTCTCGGCGGCATGCTCGACACCTGTGCCAACACCGTCACCTGGTATGACACCGCCCGCGTGCCGGCGAGCCACGCCGACGATCTCGCCCGCCTTCACCGGGCCTGCGAGCACGCCTGCGGCGCTGATGCCCAGGAACGCTGCCGGCGCTTCGACTCCGCGCCGACAGGCCCCACGCCCGCTATCGCCCGGGCCCATGTCGAGGGGCGCGCCGTCGACTTGGCCCAGGTGCGGCCGGAGCTCGGGCATGCCACGAACGCCGTCTGCATCGTCGGCAGGCGAGAGCGCACCCGCGGGCTCTATCTCGACCGCCGCGCGTTCCTCGTCTCCTACGATCCCGATGCCGATCCCTCGGGCGAGATCCTCACCCGGACGCTCGCCGCTGTCGGCCCGGTCGCCTCTGGCATCAACCTCGCCTACTACTTCTCCGCCGTCGACCGCCTTCGCTTCGGCTGCAACACGAAGCTCCCCCACAACCTCGTCGGCCTCGTTGGCGTCATGGATGGCCACGCCAGCGACCTCCGCACCGGTCTCCCCTGGCAGACGGTGGAGATTCACGAGCCGATGCGGCTCCTGCTGGTCATCGATGCCCCGGCCGAGCGGATCCTCGCCGCCGCCGATCGGCTCCCGGGGGTGAAGCACTTGTTTGTCAACGGCTGGGTGCAACTGGCGGTGTGGAAGGAGGACGGCACGCTCGCTGTCTTCGACGGCACGACCTTCCGCCACCACACAAGGGAGAACTCCCGGCTGCCGATCGTCGATCGCTCGATTACCTGGTTCCGAGGGAAGCACGGTCATCTCCCGCCAGCGCAGGTGTTGGCGGCCGCAACGCCGGCCCGCCGGCGACAGCCATCGGGCCCCCGTCCGGCCGCGGTCGGCGAAGGCCCGGCGGGGTGAGGAGCGGGCCTAAGGAGCGGGTCTTAGGAGCGGTGGTATGCTCGGGAAAAGTCGGCGGAGCAAGTCAGCTCTGCCAGACCCTCCGGAGCCCTTGCTGTGACCATTTCCCGCATCCAGTCCGGGCGCTTGTCGCTCTCCCGCTGCTTTGGCCCGGCGCTCTGCCTGGTTGCGATCTCGATTCGGGCAGCGGCCCTCGCCGCCGCCCCGCCGACCGCGGACGATTGGCCCTGCTGGCGCGGGCCGACCCACGACGGCCAGGCAAGTGCCGGGCAGGTCGTTCCACATTCCTGGGGCGACGCCGAGCATGTCCTTTGGACGGTCGATGTTCCGGGCCGTGGCAATGGCTCGCCGACGGTCGTGGGGAGCCGGGTGTATCTCGCCACCTGCGACGAGGCGACCGGGAGCCAGTCAGTGCTCGCCTACGACCGCGTCACCGGCAAGCCGCTCTGGCAGCGGCAGGTTCACGTCGCAGGGGCGATGCGAAAAAATGAGAAATCGACCGGCGCCTCGGCAACCGTTTCCGCCGACGGTGGCCGGCTCTTCATCACCTTCCCCAACTCCGACGCCGTCTTCTGCACCGCCATCGATCTCGACGGCCAGGTCCTCTGGCAGACGCGCGTCTGCGATTACGCGATCCACCAGGGCTACGGCGCCTCGCCGCTGGTCCATGACGGCCGCGTGTTCGTGATCGCCGACCACAAAAACCGGGGCCGCGTCGCGGCCCTCGATCCGGCCACCGGCAAGGTGCTGTGGGAGAAGGAGCGGCCGCCGGCCCCCAACTACTCCTCACCGATCGTCTGGAAGCTCTTCGGCCGCGATCAGCTCATCCTCACCGGCTGCGACAAGGTGGCAGCGCTCGATCCGGCCACTGGCGAGACGCTCTGGGAGAAGGAGGGGGCGACGACCGAGTGCGTCACGACCACCGTCACCGACGGCGAGCGCGTCTATTCCTCCGGGGGCTATCCGCGCAACCACATCGCCGCCTACCGGGCCGATGGCTCCGGAACGATTTCCTGGGAGAACGGCGAGCGCGTGTATGTTCCCTCGCTCCTCTATGCCCACGGCCACCTCTACGCGATCCTCGATGCCGGGATCGCCGCTTGTTTCGATGCGGCGACCGGCGAGGAGAAGTGGAAGCAGCGGCTCGGCGGTAACTTCAGCGCCTCGCCGGTGATGCTTGGCGACACGGTCTTCGCCACGAGCGAGACCGGCCAGACGCACGTCTTCCGGGCGACGCCGGAGAAGTTCGAGGAACTGGCCGTCAACCGGCTCGGTGACGAGACGTTTGCATCCCCGGCGATCTGTGGCGGTAGGCTCTATTTCCGCGTCGCCGTCACCAGCGGCGACAAGCGACAGGAGAAGCTCGTCTGCATCGGCAATCGATGAGTGGGCGGGCAGGAGCCCGGCGTGAATCGGTCACCAAGGAGCCCAGGAGGAGCGGAGCGATGGCAGCCGATGACCATCCGCCGTCCTCCAGCGGGCTTCGCCATTGCCGCCGGATCGTTGTCACGGGGGTCGTCCAGGGGGTTGGCTTTCGCCCCTGGATCTGGCGGCTGGCCACGGGCCTCGGCCTCGATGGCTGGGTGGAGAACGACTCGTCCGGAGTGACGATTCAAGTCGAAGGGGACGAGGCCGCCGTCGCCGCCTTCGAGCGGGCCTTGCGTGGCTCTCCCCCACCACGGGCGCGGATCGAGCGGATCGACGTTGTGGCGCTCCCCCCCCGCGGAGCCTTCACCGCGACCGATGCCGGCCCGAGATCGGCCGCGGGCTTCACGATCCTCGACAGCCACCGGCAGGCCGGGGGGGCGACGTTGCTCCCAGCCGACATCGCCCCCTGCGCGGCCTGTCTGGCGGAGGTCGGCGATCCCTCGAACCGTCGCCATCGTCATCCGTTTGCCAACTGTACCGACTGCGGCCCGCGCTTTACCGTGATCCGTGCGCTCCCCTACGACCGGGCGACGACGACGCTCGCCTCCTTTCCCCTCTGCCTTGACTGCGCCCGTGACTATGCCGATCCGGCCGACCGCCGCTTTCATGCCCAGCCGATCGGCTGCCCGGCCTGCGGGCCGGTGGTCTGGTTTGACGCCGGCCCGGAGGCTGGAGCGGGGAGGCCCGCGTCGGCTCGTGGCAGCAGCGACGACGCGATCCGCGCCGCCCGTGCCTCCCTCCGCTCTGGCTCGATCCTTGCCGTGAAGGGGGTGGGGGGATTCCATCTCGTCTGTGATGCCACGAATCCCGCCGCGGTCGCCCGGCTGCGATCTCGGAAACACCGCCCCTCGAAGCCGCTGGCTGTGATCGTTGCCTCAGCCGAAGATTGCATGGCGTTTGCGATCCTCTCGGCGACCGAGCGCCGGCTCCTCGAGAGCCCCGAGCGGCCGATCGTGCTCCTCGCCAAGCGTGGGGATGGGGCGGCGCTCGCGGCAGGCGTTCCGCTTGCCGAAGCCGTGGCCCCGGGGATCGGCCATGTCGGCGTCATGCTCCCCGCCTTCCCGCTCCATGCCCTCCTCCTTGATGCCGCCGACGGCCGGCCGATGCCGGCGCTTGTAATGACCTCCGGCAACGTCGCAGGCGCCCCGATCGAACATGACAATGCCGCCGCCATCGCTCACCTCGGGCCGATCGTCGACGGCTTTCTCCTTCACGACCGCCCCATTTATGTTCCCTGTGACGACTCCGTCGTCCGCCTCGCTGCCGGCCACCTCCTCCCCCTCCGCCGCTCGCGCGGCTACGCGCCGCTGCCTGTTCCCCTGGCCGACGATGGTCCCGATCTCCTCGCCATCGGTGGCGAGCTCAAGGCGACGCTCTGTGTCGCCCGCGGTCGCCACGCCTGGATGAGCCAGCATGTCGGCGACGTCACGAGCCCCGCGGCGCTCTCCACCCTCGAGCGCACCGCCCGCCATCTCCTCGCCCTGTTTGCCGTCCGCCCCGCGGCGATCGCCGCCGACCTCCATCCCGGCTATCTCTCCACGGCGCTTGCCCGGAAGCTTGCCATCAAGCTCGGCGTTCCCCTCCTTCAGATCCAACACCACCAGGCCCACGCCGCGGCCCTCCTTGCCGATCGCCACGCCACCCACCGCGAGCCGCTCGCCGGCCCCACGCTCATCGCCGCCTTCGACGGCACCGGCTTTTGTGCCGACGGCTCGATCGCCGGCTCGGAGTTTTTTCAGTGGGCCGGCGGCGATGCCGGCGGGGGCGCGGTCTCGGACCTGAGGCCCTGCGCCCGGCTCGCCCCCTTTCTCCTCCCCGGTGGGGAAGCGTGCATCCGTCATCCGTGGCGGACGGCGCTTGCGCTCCTTCACGAGGCCGGGATCCCCTGGGATGCGTCGCTTGCGCCCGTGCAGGCCGCCGGCCCGGCCACGCCGATCCTCCGCCGGCAACTCGACCGGCGCATCGCCACGGTGATCACAACGAGCATGGGCCGGCTCTTCGACGGGGTGGCTGCGCTCCTCGGCCTCAGGCAGTCGATCGATCATGAAGGGGAGGCGGCGATGGCGCTCGAGGGGCTCGGGCTCGATCCGCTCGCCCAGCCCCGCGTTCATCCGTTCACGATTCAACCGTTGGCGGGGGGCACGTTCCGCATCGGCTGGGATGCGCTCCTTCGCGGGATCGTTGCCGACCTGCGTGCCGGCGTCCCGCCGCGCGATCTGGCTGCCGGGTTCCACCGGGCCGTCGCGGAGATGATTGTCGCGGTGGCAGGGGCCGTGGGAGATTCAGCGGAGGGTGAGCGGCCGCTCGCTGTCGGCCTCACCGGCGGCGTGTTTCAAAACGCGCTCCTTGTCGAGGAGACGTTTGCGTGCCTTACGGCTGCCGGCTACGAGCCGTTTGGCCACCGGATCGTGCCGCCCAATGACGGCGGGATCGCGCTGGGGCAGACCCTCCTCGGCCGAGCGGCGTTCGCCCGACATCGGTAGGGCGCTGGCAGAGGGCGGTCCGAGCCCGACCGCCTACTCGACACGGACGAGCTTCATGATCCGCCCCGAAACGTTCCAATCCTGGATGTAGAGATTGCCGGCCGCATCCCAGGCCGAGCCGTGGGTGCCGTTGAAGATCCCTTCGATCCACTTTTCCTGGGGCACATTGTGATTGGTGCGCGTCTCGCCGTCGGGGTTGTGGCCAAGAACGGCCATGATCGTGTTGCTCTTGTCGAGGACCACGAGCCGGCCGTTGAGGTCGGGGATGGCGACAAAGTCCCCCTGAACGATCGCCGAGGTGGGCATCCCCAAGCCGGTGACGACTTCCTCGAGGAAGTTGCCATCGAAGTCGTAGTGGACAAGCCGCCCCTTCGGCTGGTGGTTGCGGTCGCAGACGAGGAGCCGCGGGGGATCGTAGCGCGGGTCGAGCGTCATCCCGTGGGCGGTGTTGAACTCCTTCATCCCGTTGCCGGCGACGCCGAAGTGCTTCAGATACTTGCCGGCCTTATCGAACTTGAAAACGTGGTTGGAGGCGTAGCCGTCGGCGAGGAAGATGTCGCCATTGGGGGCGACGGTGATCGCCGTCGGCGCCCACTTGTCGAGATTGAGCCCCGATTCCTTGGGGATGCCGAGCTTGAGAACGACGTCGCCGGAGACGGGGTGAATCTTGATCCCTTCGCCGGCGACATTGCGGGCGCCGTAGAGGTATTCGCCTTCTCCTTCCGCGTAGATCTTCAGGTCGTGGATGTTGGAGTAGGCGTCGCCGAGAAAGCGGCGGACGACCTT
The DNA here is from genome assembly GCA_945860405.1 of Candidatus Kuenenia stuttgartensis. Taxonomy (GTDB): domain Bacteria; phylum Planctomycetota; class Planctomycetia; order Pirellulales; family UBA1268; genus QWOP01. Next base: position 15,882 of record CAMARC010000007.1, read on the forward strand.
CCCGTCGGGGGAGAAGCCAAAGATCCCCAGGGAAGAGCTCGTCCAGATCGTGCCATCCTTGCCGACGGCGACGCCGCCGTGGGTCGAGCCGATCTGCGACTTGCCATCCTCGCCGAGGCCCCAGCCGGGGACGGTGTCGAAGGTCATCTTCCCGCATCCCATCCGCACCGGCTTCTGAGCCGCGGCGGGCTCAGCCGCAACCGCGCCTTGCGGCGCCGCGACGACGAGGGGGAAGGCCACGAGGGCGACGAGGGTGGCAACGAGGCGGTGGCGGATCGACATGGACATTCCCCTTTCGTGTGCTGAAGACCGGCGGAAAGTATCGGTCCTGCCGGGGCCGCTGGCAACCTCTCTCTGCCGGCCCTGCCGGGCCGGCGCTTGCTGGCCCTGAGAGAACGTCAGCTACGCGGCCTATGCGGGGAGGGAAAGCGTCCCCGCGCATGCAGCCGGAGGTTGACTCACGCCCCGAAGGGGTTGAGGACGTTGACCTGAGCCTTGCGGAAATCGGTCACGTTGCGGGTGACGACTGTCAGGCCGTGAGCGAGTGCGCTTGCGGCGATCAGGCTGTCCTTGATCGGCATGGCCGTTCCGGCAGAACGCATCTCCGCAAGGAGTTTGGCCCAGCGGAGGCCGGTCTCGGCTGTCCAGTCGAGGCAGGTGATTCGGCCGACACCGCTTTCGAACCAGGCTTCCAGCCGCTTGCGCCGCCCGCTCGACGGGAGCAGATCGATCCCGAACCTCAACTCACCGAGGATGATCGGATCGATGGCGATCTCGCGTTCATGACGACGGAGCCAGTCGACGACCTTTGCATCAGGCCGTGGCCGCGTCGGTTCGCTGAGAACATTGGCATCAACGAGGTAGTTCACGGCGGCTCACAAGTCGTCGGTCGACTCTGAATCCACGCCCACGAAGAAGCCCTTCTCCGGGCAGGAAAGCAGCCAGTCCGCGAGCCCCTCATTCGGCGACGGTTCGCACCGCCGCAGTCGATACTCTCCGCGGTCGATCCGCTCGATCTCGAACTCCTGGCCAGGCCTGATGTCATCCTGGAGCCGAACGGCCGCCGGAAGAACGATCTGCCCCTTACTCGAAACGCGTGTGTGCATGGATGTAAGATAGCGTCTTACACCGGTGGTTTCAAGCCCTGTGGATGGCTTGGCCGGATTGAGGTTGAGGCGACGATGACGCTCGGAACGCGACGCGATCGCCAGGTTACGGCCGGCCCCCGCCCGACTCAGCGGCTGTTCAAGAGGGCCACGCGGCGGGCGAGGAGGGCTTCGATCCAGGGGTCGATGCCCGTGCCTGTCTTCGTCGCCACTTCGAGGACCGGCATCCCCGGCCGAACTTGCTCGATGTTCGAAAGGGTCAGCGCCCGATCGAAGCCGACTGCCTCCGCGAGATCGGTCTTCGTGATCACCGCCAGATCGGACGTGTTGAAGAGCCCCGGATACTTGAGCGGCTTGTCCTCCCCCTCGGTCACCGAGAGGAGCGCCACCCGAACGCTCTCGCCGAGATCCCAGCTCGTCGGGCAGACGAGATTGCCGACGTTTTCAATGAACAGGATCTCCAGACCAGCCAGATCCCAGCCGGCCAGACGCTCGTCGACCATCGCCGCTTCGAGATGACACAGCCCGTGCGTCTCGATCTGCCGTACCGGCACGCCACTGCGGGCCAGCCGCTGGGCGTCGTTGTCGGTCTCGAGGTCACCGACGATTGCCGCCACCGACATCCCCCGGGCCTTGAGCCGGCGGAGCGTCTCCTCGAGGAGCGCTGTCTTGCCACTCCCCGGACTCGAGACGAGATTCACGACGAGCACCCCGGCTGCTTCGAAACGTCGCCGCATCGCGCGGGCCGTCTCGTCGTTGACTTTGAGGATCTTCGTCCGCACCTCGAGGATCCGGGGCTGGATCATGGCTGGTCTCTTTCTAGGAGGGGCTGCGGGGCGGTTGAATCAGGCTCGGTCGATGTCGATGTGGACGAGGTTAGCTCGGATGCTGTCTGCTCAGTCGATGGCGGGGGGAGCGGCTCCAATTCAATCGATTCCAAGTCGAGCTCCCGGCCGGCCCGGATGTCGCCACTCAATCGACCACACTCCGGGCAGGCGAGGCTTTGAACCCCCGGCAGCTCCTGCTCCGCTCCGCAGGCCGGGCACCAGATCCGCACCGGCACGTCGATGATCTCGAGGCGAGCCCCCGAGAGCTTTGTGTCGGCACTGGCGAGATCGAAGCAAAACCGCAGCGCCCCCTCTTGCACACACGACAACCTCCCGATGCGGAGCGTGATCGCCAGCACTCGGCCCCCCCCGGCCCCGGCGACGTGCTTCGACACCTCGTCGATGACCGCGGTGGCAATCGAAAGCTCGTGCATGGAGGTCTCGAGTGACTGGTCGTGCCAGCGCTGTGGATCGATCGCGGGGTGTCATCGCCGAAGGAGGCCAGTAAGAGGAGATCGTACCGTCCGGCTCGGTTGGTGGTGGGGAATGACAGGCGTAGACTCGTAGCGGTCGAGTCGAAGCTGCCTCGTCAGCCAGGGCGTGGCGGCAACGCGAAGGCGCGAAGGCGCGAAGGCGCGAAGGTGCGATGGGGACGGATTCCCCGGTCGGCATGCCGGGGCGGAACGGGGGAACGCGTGCGGGCACTGATCATTGGCTGTGGGAATCTGCTCCGGGGCGACGATGCGGCTGGCCCGGAAGTCGTGCGACGCCTCACGGCCCGCGGGCTCCCCGACGGCGTCGGCTGCGTGGACGCTGCTACGGCAGGGATCGACGTCGCCCTGTCGATGCGCTCGGTGCCGCATGTGATCGTCGTCGATGCCTGTCGCTCCGGGAACACCCCAGGGGCGCTCATGGAGCTTTCCGGCGCGGAGGTAGAGCAGTTGCCTCCCCCCTCTGGCATCAGCGTCCATGCCCTCCGGTGGGATCATGCGCTCGCCTTCGCTCGCTGGCGTTTGGCTGACGAGTATCCGGCCGAGGTGACCGTGCTGTTGATCGAAGGGGAGCGATTCGAGTACGGCGAGCCACTTTCCCCAGCCGTCGAAGAGGGGGTCGAGAGGGTGTGCGAGAGGATCCTCGAGGACCTGTTTGTCGTCGCTGCCGCGGCCACCGCTCACCCGACGACGACGCCGCTGTCGGAGGATGGAGAGGCGTGGCCGGCACCGGGGTGGCACGCTGGGCCGCCAGTGGACGCGGTGCCGGATGCACAGCCGATCCCGTTCATGGCCGGCGACGCGCCGGGAATCATCGTGCGCGGAAAGGGCGGGCTACGGGCCTTCCGCAGCCGTTGCGCGCACGCCGGCTTGTCGCTCGACAACGCCTCGATCGATTGTGGGAGCAACGCCCTCGTCTGCCGTTGGCACGCCTACCGCTTCGACGCCGACACGGGGGCAGGCCTGACGGCGCCCCATCGCTGCCTCGAAGGCTGGCCGCTGCGGGTTGTCGATGGTCTGATCTGGGTCTGTCCGCCGGTGACGGAAGGCTCCGCAGAGGAGGCCGACGTGTCTGAGCGACCGGGCCCTAGGGCATGAATCCGACGACGGGTGAATCGAAGACCTGCCAGGGGGCGGAAAGAAGGGAACGAGCATGTGTCTGGCCGTACCGGGACGGATTGAATCGATCCGTGAAGACCAGGGAACGCGGATGGGAAAGGTGAACTTCGGCGGCGTCGTCCGCGACGTCTGCCTGGCCTACGTTCCCGAGGCGCTTGTCGGCGATTACACGATCGTCCATGTCGGCTTCGCCCTTTCGCGGATCGACGAGGCTCTGGCGCTCGAGACGCTGCGGACGTTTGCCGAGATGGGGATCCTTGAAGAGGGGCTCGCGGAGATCCGCGGCGAGGCGCCCGGCGACGAGCCGGCTGTTTGCCCGCTTCCCCCCGCAGAGGCGCCGCGGCGATGAAGCATCTGGCCGAATACCGCGACGGCGACACGGCCCGGCGCCTCGCCGCCGGGATCGCTGCCATCGTGACGCGCCCCTGGGCGATCATGGAGGTGTGTGGCGGCCAGACGCACTCGATCATCCGCAACGCCCTCGACCAGCTCCTCCCGCCGGAGGTGGAATTGATCCACGGCCCCGGCTGCCCGGTGTGCGTCACGCCGCTCGAGATGATCGACCGGGCGCTGGCGATCGCGGCCCTACCGGGAACGATCTTCTGCTCCTTCGGCGACATGCTCCGAGTTCCCGGGTCGCACGGCGATCTCCTCGGCGTCAAGGCGGCGGGGGGCGATGTCCGCGTTGTCTATTCGCCGCTCGATGCCCTCGAGCTGGCCCGCCGCCATCCCGATCACGAGGTGGTGTTTTTCGCGATCGGCTTCGAGACGACCGCGCCTGCCAACGCCATGGCCGTCCGCCTCGCCGAGCGCGGCGGCGTGAAAAACTTCTCGGTGCTCGTCTCGCACGTCCTCGTGCCGCCGGCGATCGGGGCGGTGATGGAGTCGCCGGGCAACCGGGTGGAGGCGTTCCTCGCGGCGGGGCACGTTTGCAGCGTGATGGGGACCCTGCAGTATCCGCCGCTGTGCGCCCGCTACCGCGTGCCGATTGTCGTGACGGGTTTTGAGCCCCTCGACCTCCTCGAGGGGATCAGGCGGACGGTCATGCAACTCGAGGCAGGGAAGCATGAACTGGAGAATGCCTACCCGCGCGTCGTCACGGAGGAGGGGAACGCCGCAGCCCAGGCCGTGATCGCCGAGGTGTTCGAGCCCTGTGACCGCACCTGGCGGGGGATCGGCACGATTCCTTCGAGCGGCTGGAAGCTCGCCGAGCGGTATGCCCCCTTCGACGCCGAGCGCCGGTTTGCGGTCGGGGGGATCGTCACGGCGGAATCAGCGCTGTGTCGGTCCGGGGACGTGCTCCGGGGCGCGATCAAGCCGAACGAATGCCCCGCCTTCGGCCGGGAGTGCACGCCGCGGACGCCGCTGGGGGCGACGATGGTCTCTGGCGAAGGGGCGTGCGCTGCCTATTACCATGCCGGCAGGTTTGCGGCGGTGCAGGGGGAGCGCCCTTGAGCGACGAGCCCCCCGACATGACGCGGATCGCTTGCCCAGCGCCGCTCCCCCATCACGAGCGGATCGTTCTCGGCCATGGCGGCGGAGGAGTGCTGACGCGCGAGCTCATTGAGAAGGTCTTTCTGCCGGCCTTCGCCAATTCCGTCCTCGCCGGGCTCGGCGACTCAGGCATCCTCCCGGCGGCATGGTTTTCGAGTGGCGGAGGGGAGCGGCTCGCGTTCTCGACCGACTCGTTCGTCGTTCAGCCGCTCGTCTTCCCGGGCGGCTCGATCGGCTCCTTGGCTGTCAACGGCACGGTCAACGATCTCGCCATGAGTGGGGCTAGGCCGATGGCCCTCTCGGCCGCGTTCATCCTCGAAGAGGGGCTCGACGTCGGGCTGCTCGTGCGCGTCGTCGCCGACATGGCGAAGGCGGCGCGAATGGCGGGCGTGGGGATCGTCACCGGCGACACGAAGGTCGTCGAACGGGGGCGGGGAGATGGCCTCTCGATCACCACGGCCGGGATCGGCCTGGTGCCTGCCGACTCACGCCTCGGGAGCCGGCCGCCGGAGCCGGGGGATGTGATCCTCGTCAGCGGCACCGTCGGCGATCATGGGATGGCGGTGATGAGCGTCCGCGAGGGGCTCGGCTTCGAGGCGCCGATTGAGAGCGACTCTGCGGCGCTCCATGGGCTCGTCGCCGATCTCCTCGCCGCCTGTCCCGACGTGGTCCTCCTTCGCGACCCGACCCGCGGCGGCCTGGCAATGACGCTCGGCGAGCTCGTGGCGGGGAAGGGGATCGGTATCGAGTTTGACGAGGGGGCGGTGCCGGTCGATCCGGTCGTCGCTGCGGCCTGTGAGATCCTCGGCCTCGATCCCTTGCAAGTCGCCAATGAGGGAAAGCTCGTGGCTGTGGTGCCTGAGGCGGGGGCGGAGGCGGCGCTTGCGGCCCTGCGGGCCCATCCGCTCGGGGGCAAGGCAGCGCGGATCGGGCGTATGGTCGCCGACCATCCGGGCCTCGTCGTGGCTCGGACGCCCTATGGCGGGACACGGATCGTGCCGATGCCGCTTGGCGAGCAGTTGCCGCGGATCTGCTGACGGTCGCGCGTCGATGGGGTATTCTCTTCGCTCCGGTGGGGAGAAGAGGCTTGTGATCCCCCCGTTTCCGTTCCTCTCCACAGCCCCGCGAGGTGTGCCTTGTCGAGTTCGGTTCAAAAGCGGTTTGAGTCTCTTGTTGAGTCTCTTGGTCTCGTCCTCCCGCCGGCGCCGGCGCCTGCCGGTGTCTACAAGCCGTGTGTCACGGTCGGCAACCTACTCTACGTCTCCGGGCACGGGCCGCTCCTCCCCGACGGCACGCTCATGGTGGGACGGGTGGGGAGCGATCTCGATGCCGATCAGGGGAAGGCGGCAGCCCGGCAGGTGGGGCTGACGATCCTCGCGACGCTGCTTGCCAACCTCGACGGCCTCGACCGGGTGCGCCGGGTCGTGAAGGTGCTCGGGATGGTCTATGCCACCGACGACTTCGCGCGCCATCCGTATGTCATCAACGGCTGCAGTGAACTGTTTGCCGAGATCTGGGGTGCCGATGCCGGCATCGGGGTTCGCAGCGCCGTCGGGATGGGATCGCTGCCTGGCAATATTCCGGTGGAGATTGAGGCGATCTTCGAATTGGCCTGACACGACCGTGTCCCCGTGGAGCTCCCTGCCCGTGATCCAGCGAGACGAGATCGTCGCCCGATTGGCGGCCCAGCGAGCCCTGCCGCTGTTTACGTGCAGCGATGCCGAAGCCGGGATGAAGGTCCTCGGGGCCCTCGATGCCGCTGGCCTTCAGATCGTCGAGTTCACCAACCGCACGCCTGCGGCACTTGACGTCTTTGCCGAGATGGTGAGCCGTGCGGCGGTTGTCCATCCCGGCATGGTCCTCGGGGCCGGGACGATCCTCGACGTGGCGCAAGCGAAGGCGTTTCACGCCGCCGGCGCGGCGTTTCTCGTCGCTCCACACCTCGACGAGGAGGTGGGGAAGTGGTGCGCCGGGCGCGATCTCGCCTGGTGCCCCGGCACCGGCACCGTCACGGAGATGATCCGGGCCGATTGGCTCGGCGCGGCGGTGATCAAGGTCTTTCCGGCCGATGCCCTCGGGGGACCGGCGTTTCTCAAGGCGGTGCGCGGGCCCTGCCCCCACTTGCGGCTCATGCCGTCGAGCGGGGTTTCGACCGATCCTGGCAATCTCGCCGGCTGGTTTGCTGCTGGCGCGCACTGCGTGGGGATCGGGTCGCAGCTGATCGACCCCAAGGAAGTGACGGCGGGGCGCTTTGAAGACCTAGCCCCGCGGGCGCGGGCGCTGGTGACGGCCCTCAAGGGAGCGTGACCTGTGGGGCCAGCCGTCGTCGCCGTCGCGATTCTTGCGCTTGTGCTCCTCGTGGCCTGGGGGAAGGTCCATCCCTTCCTCGCCTTCATTCTCGTTTCGGCAGGGGCAGCGCTCGCCCTCGGCATGCCGCCGGCTGACGTCGCCGGGGCGGTGCGGAAGGGGATCGGCGCGGCACTTGGCAACCTGGCGATCGTGATCGTCGCCGGGGCGATGCTCGGCAAGCTCGTCGTCGAATCGGGGGCGGCGCAGCGCATCGCCCAGGTGCTCGTCTCCTTGTGCGGCGAGCGGCGGATGGCGTGGGCGATGGCGGCGACCGGCTTCATCGTCGGGATCCCGCTCTTCTATGGCGTCGGCTTCGTGCTCCTCGTGCCGATCATCTTCGCCTGCATCGGCCGCTACCGGCTCCCGCCGCTGGTGGTGGGGATGCCGGCCTTGGCGGCGATGAGCGTGGCCCACGGTCTCCTCCCCCCCCATCCGGCGCCGACGGCGCTCGTGGCGGCCTTCAAGGCCGACCTGGGAACGACGCTCCTCTACGGGCTCATCGTCGCCGTGCCCGCCCTGGTTATCGCCGGGCCATTGTTCTCCCGATTCCTCGCCAACATTCCCGCCAAGCCGCTCGAGGGCTTCCAGGGAAAGATGCTCGCACCGGAAAAGCTTCCCGGCACGGCGGTGAGCATCGTCACGGCCCTCCTTCCGGCGGTGCTGCTCGTGATCGCGACGATCATCGAGTGGCAGGTGCCAGCAGAGAGCGGGATGGCGTCGGTGATCAAGTTTGTGGCCGATCCCGACCTCGTCATGATCCTCACGCTCGGTCTGGCGGCGGTGACGCTGGGAACGATGCGGGGGCGATCGATCCCGGAGGTGATGGGGACGTATACCGCGGCGATCAACGACGTGGCGTCGATCCTCCTCATGATCGGCGGCTCGGGGGCCTTCAAGGAAGTCCTCGTGCAGACCGGCGTCGATAAAACGATCGCGTCATCGCTCGGCTCGCTGCAGATCGAGCCGCTGATTCTGGCGTGGCTGGTGACGGCGGCGATCCGGGTGTGTGTCGGCTCGGCGACGGTGGCGGGGCTGACGGCGGCCGGGCTCCTGACACCGCTCGTGGCCTCTGGCGAGGTCGATCCGAATCTGATGGTGCTCGCCATCGGCGCCGGGAGCCTGGCGCTGTCGCATGTCAACGACGGAGCGTTCTGGATGTTCAAGGAATACTTTCAGGTGAGTCTCGTCGACACGCTCAAGACCTGGACAGTGATGGAGACGATCGTGTCGGTGGTGGGGCTCGTCGGTGTCCTCGTGCTTTCGCGGTTGGTATGACGATGGCGTCGCTCATTCCATCTCTGGCTCCGCTTGCCGGCTCCGCCCGCTTCGGGGCACGGGCCACCCCTCCCTCCTTCGGCATCGGATTGCGTGTTCCGGAGGCTCCATGGCCCCACAGTGATTTCCTTCCACCCCTCCGAGGACGCTGAACATGTTCGCCGTCGATGCCCATCTCGATCTCTCGATGAACGCGCTCGAATGGAATCGCGATCTCCGCTTGCCCGTGGGGGAGATCAATGCCCGGGAGCGGGCGCGGGGGTGGACCGACAAGCCCGACCGGGGTAATGCGACGGTGGCGTTCCCGGAACTGCGTCGGGGAGGCTTCGGTCTCGTCGTGGCGACGCAGATTGGCCGGTTCGTGGCGGCCGACAACCCGCTGCCAGGGTGGCACTCGCCGGAGCAGGCCTGGGCGCAGACCCAGGGGCAACTCGCCTGGTATCGAGCGATGGAGGAGGCGGGGGAACTCGTCCAGATCGTCGATGCCGCGGGGCTCGACGCGCATGTAGCGCGCTGGCAGGGGGCGCTCGAAGCCGGGGCCGACACGTCGCGATTGCCGATCGGCTACATTCTGTCGCTTGAGGGGGCAGATTCGTGTGTCACGCTTTCGCATCTTGAGCGGTCGTATGGCTACGGCCTGCGGGCGCTCGGCCCCGGGCATTACGGGCCGGGGCGGTATGCCCATGGCACCGATGCAAGCGCGCCGCTCAATGCCCAGGGAAAGGCGCTGCTCAAGGAGATGGAGCGGCTGGGAATCATCCTCGATGCCACGCATCTGTGCGACGAGGCATTCTGGACGGCGCTCGAGATTTATTCGGGCCCGGTGTGGGCGAGCCACAACAACTGCCGGGCGCTTGTCGATCACAACCGGCAGTTTTCCGACGAGATGATTCGGGCGCTGGTGTCCCGGGGGGCGGTTATCGGCGGGGCCCTCGATGCCTGGATGATGGTGCCCGGGTGGGTGCGGGGGAAGAGCCTTCCGGAGCCTCTCGGATGCAACCTTGAGGTGATGCTCGATCATCTCGACCACATCTGCCAGATCGCCGGGAATGCCGATCATGTCGGGATCGGGTCCGATCTCGATGGCGCCTACGGCCGCGAGCAGTCGCCCTACGATCTGGAGACGATCACCGATTTGGGGCGGCTGCCGACGATGCTTGCCAAGCGTGGGTATTCAGCCACCGACATCGGGAAGGTGATGCACGGCAACTGGCTGCGGTTTCTGCGCAACGCCTGGCGGGCGTGAGCCGCCGTCAGCGGCCTGCCGATGCCGTCCGCTGCCGGAGAAGAAACTCGAGGAGGTGAGGGACGTTCTCCTCGCCGATGAGTTCGGCGACGTTGGCGGGCATCGGCGAGAGCCGCGAGACGCTTGTCGCGTCGATCTCTGCGGCCGGAACGCGGATTTCCTTGCCTTGGGTGTCGGCGAGGACGAGATCGCCACCGTCGTCGCGGAGCTTGAGCCCCGAGATCGCCCGGCCATCGGTCGTGATCACGGTCGTGAGCCGGAAGGCCTCGTCGACGTTGCGGGCCGGATCGAGAATGTCTTCGAGGAGCCGTTCGCTGCCCCGCTGGCCGATGCCGTCGAGCTGCGGCCCGATCGCGGGCCCGAAGCCCTCGAGCCTGTGGCAGTTGGCACAGACCTTGTTGAACAGGCCGCGGCCGATGTCGACCGACGCCTTCCCCTGGGCATGGATCGCCGCGACCCGCTCGATCCGCTGCCGGATCGCCTCGTCGGCGGCGGGAAGATCGCGCGTCAGGTCGGCGAGCCGGGCGTCGAGATCGGCAATGTTCGAGGCCCGCAGCCGCTCCGACACTGGCCCATATTGGAGGACGGCGCCGGTCGTCTTGCCGGCAGCGACAAGCTGGAGGAGCCGCTCGGCTCCAGCCGGTCGCGTCGCGAGGGCCCAAGCCGCGGCCTGTCGGAGCGACGGCGGCGCCGTGGCGACCACTTCGCAGAGCGTCTCCCGGCTCGCTTCGGCATCGACGCCACCGAGCTGGCGGAAGATCGCCTCGCGGAGCGGCGCGGGCTCCGCCGCGTCGAGGGCCACCGCCGCCAGAAGGGAGCTGGCCCGGTCGGGATCGAGGGAGAGGAGCGTACCGGCCGCGGCAGCGCGGACGTCGGGAGGAAGGGAGCGGTCGGTGAGCGCTGCGGCGACGTCGCCCGCCGGCGCGGACGACGGCAGTTGCTCCACGACTTTGAGCGCCACGAGCGTCTCCGCGGCTTGACGATCCTCGTGCCGGGCGAGGACCCCGGCCGCGAGTTTTCCCCCCCACTCGGCGAGCGGCGTGCCGGGCGTGAGGCGCTTGCCCGCCCGGCCGAGGCCTTCGAAGAAGGCAGCGAACAGACGTTTTTCCGCGCCGGCTCCGTCGCCTGAGGCGTCGCGCGTCAGGGTCAGGAGCACCGCCTCGGCGATCCGCTCATCGGGGCAGAGCCGGGCGACGCCCGACGAGGCGCGCTCGAAGAGCGCGCCGCCGGACCGCGCCATCATGAACGCCTGCCATGCCGCCTCGGCGTCGGGCACCGCCAGCAGCACGTCGATGAGCCGCTCGCGGTCGCCGGGGAGGAAATGCCATGTGGTGAGGTCGGCTGGGGCCACGGCACGCCCGCCGGGGGCAGAGCGGAGATGGTTGCGCATGGCGATGCGGAGGGCGTGGACGAGTTGGACGTCGGCGGCGTCGGTGGCGCGGAGCGCTCCGAGCAACGCCGCGAGCGTGGCTCGCGACGGATGGCTGCCGAGGGCCTCGGCGGCGGCCCGACGGACGGACGCGTCGTCATCGGCGAGCAGTCGCGTCACCGTCGCCGCCCGCTCGCCGTCGAGCCCTGGCCACCCGGCCGCAGCGTCGAGAGCCTTGACGAGGTGGACCCTCACCACCCGCTCAGGATCTTGCGAGAGCCGCTCGATGGAGCGTGAATCGAGCCGGTCGAGCCGGGCGAGGATCCAGGTTGCCAGGGCCCGAGCGGTTGCCGGCGCTGCGGTGTCGGAGGCGAGCAGGAGGCAGTCGCGGGGGACGCGCTCGTCGGTCACGCCGAGTACCAAGAGTTGCTCGAAGGCAAGCCGACGGACGGTTTGGTTGGCGTGCCTAAGGAGGGAGAAGAGCTTGTCAGCCGGGGCCGAGCTGAGGTTGAAGGGGAGGAGCGACCCGTCTGTCTGGGGCCGGGGCCCCTTGTCGGTGTCATCCCCCTTCCACACCACCCGCCAGATCCGGCCCCGTTCCCGGTCGCGGCGCGGGTGGAGGAGATCGACTTCGTAGTGGCCGATGATGCAGTTGTAGAAGTCGGCGACATAGAGGGCGCCGTCGGGGCCTGTCTGGAGATCGACCGGGCGAAACCACCAATCGTCGCAAACAAGAAAATCCTCCGGGGCCTCGACCCACGGTGACGATCCCTTCCACTGGAGCCGGTCACGGTGAATGGTGTTGGTGATCACGTTGCCGACGAACAGGTTCCCCTGGTAGTCGGCAGGAAAGCCTTCCGAATCGTCGTAGACAAGCGCCCCCGCGATTCCGGTGGAGCCATGGTCGTGGCCGGTCATCGCCGGCGCGTAGCCAAGGCCGTCGTGCGGCTTCCCGAAGCTTTCGTAGACGCCCCCCCGCAACAGCATCGTCACCGGACGGGAGTGGCAATCGGCGGTGAACTGGTTGCCGAGGGCGTCGAAGCACATGCCGAACGGGTTCACCTGGCCCCAGGTGACCTGCTCGATCGCCGAGCCATCGGGCTTGAAGCGGTAGGTGTTGCCCGACTGCATCGTGAGAACGACCTCGCCCTCCCCCTTGAGCTTGATCTTCGAATCGTTACGGAAGCCGTGGCAGGCATACACCCAGCCATCGGGGCCCAAGCGGAACGAGTTTTGATCGCCGTGGGTGTCGACGAAGTCAAACGGACCGTAGAGGATCTCGCGCGTGTCGGCCTTGCCGTCGCCGTCGGTGTCGGCGAGCTTCCAGATGTTGGGGATCGACCAGACGATCGCCTCGTCGCCTGGCCCGAGGGGGAGGACGCCGATTGGGATATTGAGATCGTCGGCGAAGCGAACCGCCTTCCGGGCCCGGCCATCGGGGCCGAAATCGGAGAGGACGGTGAGGCCGTCGCGGTGCGGTGCGCCCTCCTTCGGCGCGAACGGATACTCGACGGAATGCGTCACCCACAGCCGCCCCCGGGCGTCGAAGGCCAGGTTCATCGGCTTTTGGATGTCCGGCTCGGCTGCCACCAGCTCGATCGCAAATCCCTCCGGCAGGCGGAACTTCTCGAGTTGTTCCGCGGGCGAGAGCGCCTCAGTGGGGGCCACCGGGGGGCTGGCGGGAGCGGGGAGCGGGAGGAGTGCCGCCACCGCTGCAAGCAGTGGCCAAACACCTATGGCGACTCTGGAGACGCGAGTGGCTATCGACGTCATGACGACTCCCAAAGCGAGGACGCGGGGAATCGCCAACAGCAGCGCTTCCCCACCCGAGATATGAGAGTATGGCTTGGGCCGATATCGACGGGCAACGTCGGCCAGAGGAGGCCGTGATCAGCGGATCACGAAAGCTTCCCGCGGGCGTCGACAGGGAGCACCTGGAGGCTGCCGTCGGCCTCCCACCACCAGGCAGTGTCGTGGAGATTCACGACCGGGCAGATGTGGTTGGGGATCACGGTCACGCGCTCTCCGACCCGCGGCCGCGCGGTGCAGCGGCTGACATCGACCTGGGCGTGCTCCTCGGTGAGCTTGCCGATGAAGGCCTCTGGATACTCGACGATCAGGCCGTGGCCTGAATCGGGGGCCGGGCCGCAGCGGTCCATCGTGAGCGTCTTCGAACCACCGTCGAGGATCACCTGATCGCTGACCGCGTCACTGACGACCGTGCAGATGACGCTCGCCGCGCAGTCGTCGATCGAGCCGAAGCCACCGCGGACGATGTTGAGATCGTTGTAGACACACGTGCCTGGGCGGATCTCGGTGCCGCTGCGAATGAGGTGCGATTGGTACGCCGTGGGCGTCGAGCCTCCTGACACGATTCCCCGGCACAGGCCCATCCAATCGAAGCGGCCGATCGCCTCGGCGAGTTTTTCAGCGACGAGGCTGAGCGCTGCTTCCTGCCGGTCGGGGAGCACGGTGACGTGCCCCGGGTAATAAAAAATCCCGTCGAGGCGGAGACCGGGGGCGCGGTCGACCGCCTCGGCGAGTGCCACGAGCCGATCCGCTGTGGGAACGCCGGTCCGTCCCGAGCCGACATCCAAATCGACGAGGATCCCGATCGTCGTACCTGCTTCCCGGGCTGCGGCGGAGAGAGCGGCGATCGCCTCGGGGCTGTCGACGGCGACGCGGATCGTGGCGCTGCGGGCGAGGGCGGCCAGCCGCACCGTCCGCGCCGGATCGACCGCCGGGTAGGCGACGAGAATGTCTGGCTGGCGATCGGCGAAGGCGTGGGCGAGGGTCTCCGCCTCCCCGACCTTGGCCACCGTCAGCCCGACAGCGCCTGCGGCGAGCTGGAGGCCGGCGATGGCGATGCTCTTGTGCGTCTTGGTGTGGGGGCGATTGGCGACGCCGATGGACTTCGTGTAGGTCGCCATCCGCGCGATATTCCGCCGCACCTTCGCCGCGTCGAGCACGAGCGCCGGGGTGGGGATCGTGTCGATTGAATGTCCGCGGGCCGATCCGGCCATGGTGAGTTTTCCTGCGGGGGGCAAACTGGCCGATCCGCGTGGGATCCGCGACGTCGATGCTACCGCGGGTGGCCGAGCGGGGGCAGGTGGGTGTACGCTTGCCGTTCCTAAATCCCGTTCAAGGAGTCCACCCGAGCATGTCCGCTGCCAGCCACGCCCCCGCGATCACCGGTATCCTCGTTCCCCACATGGTGCCTCTCGATGCCAAGGGGCGGATCGACGAGGACGAACTGTTCCGGTATGTGCAGTGGCTCGTCGATCGGGGTGTCCATGGCCTCTATCCCAACGGCTCGACCGGCGAGTTTCTCCGCTTCACGGTCGAGGAGCGGCAGAAGATCGTTCGGATCGTCTGCAAGGCCGCCGCGGGACGGGTGCCGGTCGTCGCCGGCGCGGCGGAGGGAACGGCCGCCGAAACGATCCGCGCCTGTGAGCATTGTCTCGAGGCCGGGGCGCGGGCGGTGGCCGTCGTCGCGCCGTACTACTACCGGCTTTCGGCGGAAAGCGTCGAAGCCTACTTCCGCGAGATCGGGGCCCACAGTCCGATCGACGTCACGCTCTACCACATCCCGATGCTCGCCTCGCCGATCGAGATCCCGGTGGTTCGCCGGCTCGCGGAGGAGTTTCCCAGGATCATCGGCATCAAGGACTCCAGCGGCGACATCTCCCACATGCAGCGGTTGATCGCCGCCGTCCGTCCGGTGCGGCCTGGCTTCTCTTTCCTCACCGGCTGGGATCCGGCGCTGACGTCGATGCTCCTGGTCGGTTGCAGCGGCGCCACGGTCGCCACCAGCGGGATCATGCCGGAGATGACGCGTGCGGTATATGACATGGCGATGGCGGGAGACGTGACGGGGGCGATGCGCCTCCAGCCGCGGATCATCGAGCTGTTCGACATGGCGATGCAGGGGGCCGACTTCCCGGAGGGCTATCGAGTGGCGGCCTCGTGTCGCGGATTTCGCATGGGGCCCTCCAGGCAGCCGGCCTCGGCGAAGCAACTCGCCGACCGCTCAGCGCTCGGGGAGCGGCTCACGGCGCTCCTCGAGACCTTGGGCATGAATCGGGCTCGCCCCAGCGACGCGGTCGTGCCGGTGGCGTGAGCCGCCGGGCCGTCATGGATCCCGGGTGAGAAGACCTTCGAGTCGGTTGCCGGCCGCGTGGTGGCGGAGGATCCTTTCGACCTTCTCGACAATCTGGGCGGCGGCCTCGACGGGGGGAAGGCCAGCGGAGTAGATGTTCGAGATCACCGTCACCTCATGGCGGATGTCGGCGTTGCCGCTGGCCCGCGCCGCATCGCTTTGCTGTTCGGCCGGCACCCAGTAGACGAGATACGCCGACAGGCTCCGCGACGCGAGGGCATCACCGCCGGGCCGCTCACCGATCAGATGGATGACGAGATCCGCAGCAAGTTTCTCCCCCACCGGCTCGGCGAGCTTCACCCGGCCGTGGCGGGCGACCAGCGGCACGCCGACGCCGATTCCCTTGGCGGCCAGGCCGTCGAGGAGGAGCGGAAGGAGATCGGGGAGGTTGTGGTGGACGGCCGCCGCCGAGAGGCCGTCGGAGATGAGGATCTGCACTGGGAACGGCTCGGCCCCAAGGCTGGCGAGGGCCGCGGCAGTCGGTCGGGTGCCGAGGGCCGGTGAAGCGAGGTGGGCCTCGTGCGTGGCGGCCTCGGTGGCGATCTCGCGGACGGGGTGAAGAGCCCTGAGGCGATCGACATCGAGGGGGAGGTGGACGGCTCCGCGGCCGACCGCCTGGTGCCAGCGGACTTGCCGCGTGACGGCATCGGCGGGACGGGGGCCGGCATTCTCGAAGCCGTGGAGCGCCGGCGTGGCCGCCACGAGCTCCTCAAACTCCTCCACCGAGTCGCAGAACAACTCCGGCCGGCCCCACGCCGGTCCGCGGACGACCGCGTCAGAGCTGTCGCGGGCGAGGATTCCCCGGCCGAGACACCACTCGAGAAACTCCCCCGCCGGCTCGCGGCCATGGATTTCGCGGAGCGTCTGGTTGTCGTGGGCACTGGTGTCGAAGTAGGCGAGCATCCGATCGGTGTTGAGAGCGACGTCCATGAAGTAGGTGGCGCCGCCGGCTGCGAGGAGCTCGGTCGTCGCCTGCTGCCCTTCGAGGCCGCTCCCGGCATGGAGCGTGTAGCAGCTCCCGATCCCCATCGGCAGGCCGAGGAGCTTCGCCAGAAAGAGATCCTGGAGGCTCGCCACGAGGAGTTCGAAGTTGTCGGCGTGGGTCTCTGGGCCGATGAAGCCGGTGACGTTGTTGATCATGAACGGATCGTAGCGCCGCGCCAGGCCGTAGCAGAGGGCCTCAGTCGTCGTCATGTCGATCCCGTCGTGGCGGCCGTAGGAGAACTCGCTCCCCTGACCGGTCTCGAAGTACATCGCCTGCGGTGCCCGGCCGTGCAGCGGCCCGCGGTCGTGCATCGTCCGCCAGCCGCGGTCGAGGAGATCGATCGTCACGTCAAACTCGGCAGTCAGCGTCGCTTCGGTGCCAGCGAGGCTCTGAAAAAGGATCTCGACCGGGGCGCCGGCATCGAGGGCGGCAAGCTGCGTCTTGATGTGGGAGAGGACACAGATCTGTGTCGGAGCGCCGGCATGGCGACGGAGGCTGTCGAGGAGCCGGAGCACCGCCGACACGTTCTCGACGGTGTCGATCGCCGGATTGACGCCGAGGAGCGCATCACCGGCGGCCATCGACAGGCCCCACCAGGTGAGCAGCGCGATCCCGCGGGGGTCGTCGGTGGGATGGTTCGGCTGGAGACGCGAGGAGAGCGTGCCACGGCGACCGAGGAGCGTGCGGGCCTTCGTTGGATTCGCAATCCGCCGGGCGACGAGGATCAGCTCGTGAACATCGCAGAGCTTCGCGACCGCGGCGGCCGTGACGCCGGTGAGCCCGCGGCCGAGGCGCACCGCCTCGTCTCCGGAGCAGGCCAGAAGACGGTTCTTGAGGTTGCCGACGGTGAGGTGGGCGATTTCGCCAAGGACCGCCCGATCGACGTCGTAGTTGACGCGCATCACGTCATCGACGCGGCCGTCAGCCGTCAGCAGGGGACGGTCGTGGAGATGGGCGATCTTGAGCCCGGCGAGGATCGAGCGCGCCGCCTCCCGACCGATCTCGTTGGCGGCCGAGAGTCCGGCGTGCCGATCCCCTGCCTTGGAGAAGTCGGCAGCGCCGAGGAGCGATTTCAAGCCGACAAACCGGATCGGCCCCTCGGGGCCCTCAAAGGCATAGGTTTCGTCGGGCCGCGGGAGCGGCACTTCGATTTCGGGGAGTGGGGTGAGACGGGCAAGCATGCCCTGTACGATACCGTGCGGCGTCTCCGCCGCCAGCGGGGTGGAGGCAGAGCGGCCCGGCGCGACAAAGCGGCGCGTCGTACCGTGTCCATTCACCACCGAGATTGTTCGCCATGCCCCGCGTTCCGCTCCTCGTCTCGCTCGCGCTCATCGGCATGGCGCTTGCCGTATCGGCCTGGGTTTACCCGGCCCTTCCCGACGTCATCCCCACCCACTGGAACATCAAGGGCGAAGCCGATGGCTTCGGGCCGAAGGCGGTGGCAGCTTGGCTCCTCCCCATGGTTGCCCTCGGGCTTCTCGGCTTCATAGGCCTCATCCCCTGGCTCTCGCCGCAGGGATTCCAGGTCGATTCCCACAGCCGCGCCTTCAGCGTGCTGTTCGTAACGATCACGGCGCTGATGGTTTTCATCCATCTCCTCTCGCTCGCGGCGGCAATGCGGCCCGGGCTCCCCGTCGGCCGGCCCATGGTGGCCGGCGTGATGTTCTTCCTCGGGGCCCTGGGAACGACGTTCAGCGGAATCAAGCGCAACTTCTTCATCGGGGTCCGTGTCCCTTGGACGATCGCCTCGGAGCGGGTGTGGGATGACACCCATCGGCTCGCCGCCCGGATCTGGGTCGCCTGTGGATTTCTCGGCGCGGGGCTCGCTGCGGTGGGGCAGACGCTGCCGGCGCTGCTGCTGATCGCGCCGATGACGGTCGTGCCGATCGTCTACTCCTTCCTCCGCTACAAGCAGCTCGAGCGGCTCGGCCAGCTCTGAAGAAGAGCGCGAGCGGCGGGGTGTCAACCCTCGAGCCCGTGGAACGACACCGGCACGACGCCGTCCCGCTCCTTCCCGAGAGTCACCCAGCGGGCTGCGGGGAGGTCGAGCTCGTCGGCGACCACGAGCGGGAGGGTGAGCTGCCCCCAGCGGGTGACGCACTGCCCGAGGGCTTTGCCGCAATTCGACTCGAGAAGGAGGACGAGCGGCCGATCCTTCGGCCAGGCCATCTCCTCGAGGGCCGACGCGAGTCGGGCCCCAAACATTCGCACGCCGTCGGCTTCCGGTAGGAGTCCACGGACGTGCATGGCAGCGCCCTCGGGCGCCCGGCGGGCGAGCTCGAGCGTCGCCCGCAGCACGGTCTGGTCGGCGTGGGGAAGGAGCGAGCCGACGATGGGGAGATCGGTGAGTGGCAAAAGTGACGGCGCGGGGAGATGAATACTCGCCCCGGAGATCCTCGTGGCATGCCGGAGGAGTCCGGCGACGGTGGCCCGGCCTCCCCCCTCCGGAAGAGAGGCCCGCCAGTGTCGGGCCCATGTCGGGTGGGTGAGGAGCCGGTGCGCCAGATCGACGCCGAGATCGCCGTAGGGGGTGATGCCGGGGGGGGCGGCTCCGCGGGCCGCGGCGTAGACCAATTCCCCGACCCCGCCCGAAAGCGTCACTTTTGTTTCCGACGCATCGTCACAGAACGTCGGCGGCAGCGGCACCTGGACGTGGTCGAGCGTCGAGCGATCGGCTGGATCGGCCCGGCCGTCGATGGCCCGCCCGAGGAGGTCGAGATACCAGTCGAGGATCCGTGTTAGGTCGGCCGGTGGGAGATCGTCGCCGGGGCCTGAGCTGATCCCGAGAGCCGCGAAGAGCGCCTTCGAATGCGACGAGAGGGATTCGATCCGCCTTGTTCCTGGCGTGAAACGCACATGCCTGGCCCCGACGAACAGGCAGCCGGTGGCAAGGACGTCGCCGTGGCGCCCCAGCGCCATGTTCGTCGTGCCGCCACCGATGTCGAGATGGAGAAACGTCTGTTCCGGGTGGCGTCGCGAGAGCGGGGCGCAGCTCCCCTGGAATGCCAGCCACGATTCCAGGCAGGGATCGTCGGCCGTGGCAATGAGGGCCGGACCGAGGCGCTGGCGAATCGCCGCCACGAGCCCGCTGGCATTCTCCCTCCGCGCGGTGAGCCCGGTGAGGAGCGCGCCGCCGCCGCCGACGTCGGCGTGGCCGGGCGCGATTCCGCCGCGGGCGAGCCAGTCGTCGACGAGTCGGAGCGTGGCGGCGAGGTCGAGCCTGTCGTTTTCGAGCGGGGTGAAGACGAGTGGCGAGCGGAAGGTCTCGCGGGTGAGGGAAAGCTCCATTCGTCCGGTGACCGCATTGCGGCGGACAACCGCTTCCGCCACCAGCGCACTCGACGTCGTCGTGCCGAAGTCGAGGCCGACGAGTTTCGTTGTGGCGGCAGCCATCACGCCCGCTGTCCCGCGAGGGTGTCGAGCTTCGGTGGGCCGGGGAAGTGACGGCGCTTGTGGAGGAACCACCAGGCGCCGAGCACGACGGCAAATCCCGGCACGATCCACAGTGCCACATCGTTCGGTGGTTGGACGCCGATGACGAACAGGGCGACGCCCCCGGCGAGGGAGAGGGCCGCCAGCGGACGGTAGGCACTTCCGAGCGACCACGGCCCCATCCTTGTCCACGTCCGCCCGTACGCCAGCAGCCCGGAAAGCGTCGGCATCATGTAGGAGATGTAGAGGAGGATCACGCACACGGCGGTGATCGCCAGATAGGGCACGAGCGCCGTAAACATCACGCCGAACGCGGCCACCACCCAGATGGCGACGTTCGGCGTGTGGTGCGTGGGGCTCACCCTGCGAAGGAACGGCGACCACGGAAGGCCGCCGTCGCGGGCGAACGCAAACAGCATCCGCGAGCCGCTGGTGACGGTGGCCAGCCCGCAGGAGAACTGCGCCGCGGCGATGCCGACGAGGAGGAGGAGCCGCAGCGGCGCGGGGAGAACCTGGGCGATCGTCCAGAAGAAGGCATTCCCTCCCTGAGCGGCGGCGGCATCGAGATCGGGGATCGCCATCACGAGCGCCGAGAGCATCACCCAGCCGGCCAGCGCCGAGACGATGACGGCCCGGACGATCGCCCTCGGCACCTCAATCGCTGCGCCGACCGTCTCCTCGGCGGCGTGGGCCGAGGCGTCGAAGCCGGTGATCGTGTAGGCCGGGAGGAGGAGGCCGAGGGCGAACGCCCAGCCCGGGCTCTCCGTCGCCGGCCAGACCGGCTCTCCCATCGGGATGCCAGTCAGATTCCGCACCTCGAGGAGGCGCCAGGGATCGAGAGCGGGGGCGAAGGCGAGGAGGGCGAGAGTCAGGGCGGCAGCGACGACGAGGATCAGCCAGCCGCTCAAATCGATGATCCGCGTCGTCGCGCGGATGCCGAAATGGTTGAAGGCAGCCTGCGTGACGGTGAGGATCATCACCGCGAGGAGTTGGAGAAGGAGCGGAAGGAGTCGGTCGGAGCCGGGGGTCAAGAGTTCATGGGCCGGAGCCGAGGCGACGAGCGCTGCAAGGGTCTTTCCGGCGTCTTCCGCGGTCCATCCCAACAGGGGCGCGAACGCCCCGAAGCAGAATTGCACGGTCGCCAGGTTGATGGCGGCGAGCACCGTGATGATCCCGGCGAGGTTGAACCAGGCTGTGGCCCAGCCCCATCCGCGGCCGCCGAGGATTGCCCCCCAGTGGTAGAGACCGCCGGCGGTGGGAAAGGCCGAGGCGACCTG